>JAUVAN010000424.1 GCA_030591725.1 Deltaproteobacteria bacterium | reverse complement strand
CGTAGGCGTTGGCCTCGGGAGGCGGATTCAACTCAATGCCCAAGGCCAACAGACCATTGGCCCGGGGTAGACAAACCTTGTAGGCGGAGCAGAGCTCGCCCTGGTCGGCGCAGTCAGCATCGGTCTCGCAGTCGGGTGTCACCGGATTGCTGTTCAGGTTGGTCGCGGGGCCGCCGCAACCTGTCTGGAGGGAGGCAATGATGAGCCCCACACATCCCACCAACGCCAGCGCGTAGAGCAGCCGGACCGCGGTGTGTTTATGTCTATTTTCCGTCATACGAACCAACTCAATCTATCTACGAATAAAATCCGGTGCCGGGGACGCTCATTCATCGGCGCCACAAGTAACGACGACCGGATAACTATCAACAAAACCATTCTTCGGAATGCAGGGATCTTCGTTAGGGTATTCGGAGTCCGGCGCATCGAAAACACTGTCAGTTACGCAAACAACGAGAAACACTTTCTGACCGGCACTACCCGCGGAACAGGGATTAATGAGGAGCGTCAGGTCCGCTGATCGCGTAGTGGAAGACACACCCATATTGGATGCATCCTCGGGTGCCAACGTGTCCAACGGCACGATGGCTCGATCCCAGAAAACCAACTCGTGAGGCTCCAGGGGGTTTAGCCAGGACTGGTCTAGATTTTTGATGATCTTGACGGCAAGCTCGTCGCCCGGATTTGGGTCATCGACTACGACGGTGAACTTTGGCGGGGGGTCGCCCTCGATGACCGGATCCTTCATGACCATGTACGGGACCGTGTACTGTCGGTTGATGACCGGGGGCTGGTTTCCTGCGTCGGGCTCCAGCGGATACTGCACAGGAATGGGGCAGCCGGTGTATGTCGTCGTGGCAATCATCAAAATTGCTATGAACCTCGCGACCTTCACAACCAGGTGGGTCCTCGTTGTGTGAGTCATGGACAGGTATTTAAGCAAGAAGCGATCCATTTGGTTTAATTGTGACGCAATTATTGAGGAAATCCAAAACTATCTTCCTAGACGACCCCAGAGATTTCCGTAGGCTCTGACACAGGTGTCCACAGCTATGACTTTTTTGCGGAGTCTCCCTCAAATCAGTCTCCCTTGGTAGGTGACTCATCTTCCTTCTCGAGGTGCCGGAAGATGGTTCGCGGATCTACGCCCAAGTCCCGGGCCGTCTTGGTGCGGTTGCCACTGTTTCGCGCCAACACCTCGTTGATGTAGTGTCGCTGGAAGTTCTCCTTCGCCTTGGACAGGGGCACCACCGAGTCGATCATCTCCGCGGTGAGCCCCAGGTCCTCGGGCCCCAGTAGCGCCTTGTCGCTGAGGATGATCGCCTTTTTGATGTGGTTCTCCATTTGGCGGATATTGCCCGACCACTCGAACTTCTTCATGGCGATGACGGCGTTGGGCGAAAACCCACGGGTGGACGACTCGTACTCCTGGATGAACTTGCCCAGCAGATACTTGGCGATGAGCACCACATCCTCGCCGCGATCCCGCAGCGGGGGCAGGTGGATATTCACAACGTTCAACCGGTAGTACAGATCCTCGCGGAAGCGGCCTCCGCTGATCTCGTCTTCGAGCACCTTGTTGGTGGCGGCGATGATCCGGATGTCCACACGCTCGGTCTTGGTGCCCCCCACCTTGATGACCGTGCGCTCCTGCAACGCGCGCAGGATCTTCACCTGGAGTTGCAGGGGCATCTCGCCAATTTCGTCCAGGAAGAGCGTGCCGCCGCCGGCCGACTGGAAGCGCCCATTCTTGGTGGACACCGCCCCGGTGAAGGCGCCCTTGACGTGGCCGAAGAGCTCGGACTCCAGCAGGTTCTCCGGGATGGCCCCGCAGTTGATGGTCACGAAGGGGCCATCGACGCGGTTGGACCGACGGTGCGTCTCCCGAGCGATAAGCTCCTTGCCCGTACCCGTTTCGCCCGTGATGAGCACCGACACATCCGTGCCCGCGATCTTCCGGATGCGCTGGTAGATGTCCTGCATGGCCTCGCAGGACCCGATGATGTCGCCAAAGGCGATCTTCTCGAGACGCTCGGTGAGGCTCTCCTTGTCCATGCGCAGCTCGTTGATGAGCAATGCGTTGCGAATGAGCAGGCTCGCCTGGGCGGAGAAGACGGTGAGCACGTTCAGGTTCGCCTCGTCAAACAGGTCGATGACGTTGTCGTTGCCCACATAGATGAGCCCCAGCAGGTTCCCCCGCTCGAGCAGGGGGACGCACATGACCGAGGACAGCTTGAGGTTCATGACGGACTTGGCCGTGGAGAACTGGTCGTCGCTCAGAGCGTCGGACACGATGAGCGGCCTGCGCTGCTTGATGACCTGCTCCACGATGGAGTCCGAGAACTGCGCCATGGCGTTCATGATGTTCTCGCGCTTGAGGTTCCGGGCCACCTTGACGTTGAGATCCTCGCCCTCGGTCAAGATCAGGAAGCCCTTGTCGGCGCTGGTGATCTCGATGACCGTGTCCATGAGCACTTCGAGCAGATTTTCCAGCTTGTAGTCCCGCAAGAGCCGCTCGGAGAACTCGTGCAGCTTCTGGTACCCAGACACCTCGGCCACTGTGGCGGCGGCCTCCTCCTCCACCACGGGCTGCTCGTCGAAGAGGCTGAACACGAGCTCGTAGGCGCCGATCTTGACCTTGTCGCCATGCTCGAGGCGCATCTTCTTTTTCTTGCGGCCGTTGATGTGCAGGGCGTTCTGTTTGTGCGTGGTCTGAACCACGTAGGCCTTGCCGTCAAAGTGCATGTGGGCGTGGGAAAAAAGGGGCCATAGTGGCGCTTAATCCCATGAATGGAGAGCTCCTTGCGCTGGCAAGCGGCCCCTCATTTGACCCCAATCTGTTTGCAAACGGGATTGACCGGTACGCCTGGAATAAAATTGTCTCCTCCAGGGATTGTCCATTGCAAAACAGGGCGCTTTGCGGGCAGTATCCTCCGGGGTCGGTGTTCAAGATTGTCGTGGCCCTTGCCGGGCTTGAAGAGGGAGTTATCGACCTGGAAGAAGAAATTGTCTGCAATGGGGTTTACACCCTCGGAAATCAGCGATATCGCTGCTGGAAAAAATATGGGCATGGAAAGATTAAGCTCCACAGGGCCCTCGTGGAATCCTGCGACGTATATTTCTATGAGATGGGAAAAAGGCTGGGCGTGGATAAAATTGCCTGCTACGCAAAAAGGTTGGGCCTTGGAAAGATGACCGGCCTTGACATAGGAAAGG
>JAUVAN010000076.1 GCA_030591725.1 Deltaproteobacteria bacterium | reverse complement strand
TTGCCGCAAAAATGCCAACGGTCAAGTCATTATTTGTTAAACAAAGAAATTGAGGGACTTCCGAAGTCCCCGATATCCGCAGAGTCGGTTCTGTAATGAATTCACAGGCCCATGAGGTTCAGTGTGGCCATGACGTCGGGAAACGGTGTGTCGATTCTGTGAGACGCGACGAGCCCCGCCCGGATGCAGCCGCATGTTGAACGCAACTCGAGGCCGTACCAGAGCGCGTGCAACCGGGGATCCGGAATGACACCGACACTCGCCCCTGCATGAGCGTGGACCACCCTGGTAAAGGCCACGGAAACCTGCTCGAACAACTCCATCGAGTCCTCGAGTTGTATCGTCCAGGGTCGGGTCATCGGTGGTCCAAGGGCAGCCGACCATCCCCTGTCCAGATGCGCGCCGCGTCCGGGGCCGTACCAGGAGCCTCCGGTCGTCACGGTGTTTCCCCTTCCATCGGTCGTGGAGATCTCCAGGCGGGCTGCGCTGATCATGTTGGCTTTCTGGTCCCAGGAACCGCTTCCCTTGAAGGAGAGCCAGCTGGGTCCAAGTGAAAGGCCGGCGAAGAGATAGGCGGGTCCGAAAGGATCGGCCCAGCCAGGAAGATCAAGCCTCTGGGCTATTTCCAGAGTGAGATAAGGCATCAAGTCGTCGTCGTTTTTTAAAGTGGTCTCTATGCCGCCCTCCATGCCGTGGCCGCGCTGTTGCTGGTCGAGCATATCAACGGTCCACGGGGGTGAGCTCCCCGAGATCCAGGGGGTGATGCGATACCTGGCGAAGGGCGTGACGATATGACGCACGCCGGCCGGCCGGCCGATGAACGGAAGATCGATCTGCGCCGTGGCAAACATCAGATGTTGTGTGTGATCGTCGGGCGACGATCCGTCGACAAGCCAGATCTGGTGAAATGTAGAGGCGTCGACCTCTGTTGCGAAGGGCCCGATCCTGTGAGGGATGGAGATGGATGGAGCCCCGGACACGCGAAAATGGGGCGGGGCGAGGCCGTCGTTCGCGTCCTCGAACGGTACAGAGCGGGGTGAGTCGTACCTTGCCAGAGCCAGATCGAGCCGGGGGAATAATGGGGACCGGTTACTCGAGGGGAGCGCCGAGCCGGTGATCAGGGTGACGGGTGCGAGGACATCACCGCGGAGATGATCTGCCTCGTCAAAGGTCTGGTAAAGTGTCACCTGGCTTTCCAGGATGAGATTGTTTCCCTTCATGGTCATGAGCGCCCTGCTCGATGTATGGGTGAGCGCGCGATCGAGCGGCTCGAAGGAGAGATCGTCGATGACTTTGCGATCTGTGACCACATCGGTATCGACCGCCAGAGTCGCACCCCGTAGATCGGGAAAGAAATGCAAACGGGCGCGTGCATGGTTTCGCGGAGCGTCGAATAGATGGTCGATGCGAAGGTCCGCGCTTGGTGTAATGACCCTGGAGTAGGTTTCCAGGCCTTGTGACGTACGAGCGGCTACGTGTCCCTGGAGAATCAGGCCCTTCCTCACGGGGATCTGACCGGCCGGTCCGAAGATAAAGCCGGCGCTCTCGCTCCATCCCAGGCGCGGGGGCAGGAACCCGGGCTTGTCAGGGGGGCGGAGCCTTATCCATGGGAGAATCGCAATTTTTGTATCGCCGATGCGCAAGATCGGCCTTTCGAGATCCAGATCTCCCGATTCGTGGACATCGATTGCTCTCGCCTCGATCTGATATCCAGGCGGAGCATGCGGGCAAGCGGTTGCCCTGGCAGCCACGATTCGACAGACGCCCTCCTCGCATACCAGGTGGTCGCCGGATACTTTCACTACACCGGACGGAGTTTTGATCTCGACCCTGGGAAACGTGAGTTCGATTTGCGCATCTCCTGGATTGATCGTGCCCGTTGTGGCATTCAGTTCCAGTTGATGCCATGTGATGCTTTCGGGGGCTGATATCTCGATGGCGCCTGAATCGAGATCAAGCACCGCCGAGCGGCAGGTCAATTCCAGATCTCCGACCTTTAGAAAGACTCCGTCGCGGGCGAGGACCGATCCGGCATCCTGATCAAGAACCAGTTGTTCGGCTTCGAGATACACCTGGGTGGTTGAGTATTCCTCGGACGCTGCATGAACGCCGCCAAGGAAGGCTGCAAGGCCCAATAAAGCAGCTGAATATTGCGAGGATCTCACCATGTGAGGCTATCATAATAATCCAAGTGTTGAGATAGGCGGGAGGGGGGTTACTGCTGGGGCGGGATCTCGTCGTCGATGATCGGTGTGTCCCCGGAGTGGGGTGTGCCGAAGCCCTTGAACGAAGGTCTGTCGCCGAAGTCACCGCCGACAGGGTATTGCCCGGCCGGGAAATCGATGAACATATAATGGTACCCGTCCTTGTCCGCGAACTGTGTGATCGTGGCCTGTGTCGATACCTTGTACTCCACTGCCAGTTCAACGGACTTGCGCGCCCGTTTCAGGTAGGCGCGTCTGACCGGCGTGTTGAAATGTATCGTCACTAGCGGGTTGCGGTTGTTTGTGAGATGGACTCTGGCGTCCTTGAATTTCAGGTAGAGCCTGTTTTTCTTGTCGGTTTTTGTGTACTCGATAGATCGGGTTGTCTGGATAAAGATGCGAGATCCTCCGTCGGGACGCATGACGAACCCGGGCCAGGTTACCCATGTACCGGGCTTGTCCTTCAGCTCCTCCACCCTTGGAAGCGTGTTGCCGCCCCCCGGAGTGGTTCCATGATAGGACTGCCCGAGGGTAATTCCCTCGGCGTTTGAGATCTGTGCGGTTTGCCAATCGTTCTGCGACTGCGCAAATGCAAGCCCCGCCGCCAAAACCAGCAGCACGGCAGTGAAGACTGTTGCCAATACAAGTGTCCGAGACATGATTGTACCTCCTTGGGACTACTGGATCATACCCGGGATTGGAACCAATGAGAAAAATTTGGACTAAAAACCGAGGAGCCGTTCGAGAGCCACGACCTTGTTTCTGACGTTGGCGTCCTCGCCAACCAGTCTGTCGATCTTCCGAAAGGCCGCCAGAGCGGTGGTGTGATCCTTGCCGCCGAAGCGATTTCCTATCTCCGGGTAGGAGGAGTTTAGACCCTTGCGACAGAGGTACATTGCTACCTGTCGGGGGAAGGTGACGGATCGCTGGCGTTGACTTCCGGTAATGTCACTCATTGAGATGTTGAAGTGCTTGCAGACGGTTTGCTGCACGTTTTCGACGGTGAGAACGGTCTGGTGCAGCGCGATCACCTTCTGGAGCGTTTTGGTCGCGAAATCCAGATCGATGACCTGGTTTTCCAGTGATGCGTGAGCAGCGAGGTTGATGAGTGAACCTTCGAGTTCCCTCACGTTAGACTTGATGGATGTGGCGAGGTACATGGCGACGTCGTTTGGCAGCGGGATGCCCTCGGCGTCAGCCTTTGTCTTGACGATGGCGAGTCTGGTTTCGAGGTCAGGCGCCTGGATGTCCGCGATGAGGCCCCACTGGAAGCGCGAGCGGAGGCGCTCCTCGAGAGCGGGAATCTCATGGGGATACTTGTCGGAGGTCAGAACTATCTGCTTGTTGTCCTCGTAGAGCGCGTTGAACATGTGGAAGAACTCATCCTGCATTCCATCCTTGCCGCCGATGAACTGGATGTCGTCGACCAGAAGAACATCGCAGTTCTTGCGGTACTTGCGGCGAAACACATCCATCTTGTTGCTGCGGACAGACGCCACAAAGTCGTTCATGAGTTCTTCGGATGACGCGTAGATTACGTTCTTGGTAGAGTCCTTTGAATAGACACTGTTTCCAATGGCGTGGAGCAGGTGCGTCTTGCCGAGCCCCACTCCGCCGTAAATGAAGAGGGGATTGAAATTGGTGCCTATCTTGTCGATGATTGCCAGAGATGCTGCGTGGGGGAGCCGGTTGAAAGAGCCGACAACGAAGTTCTTGAACGTGTATTTGGGGTTGAGCCGCGATTGTCCCTTCACGCCTCTCTGGGGCTTCGGTTCTGCGGGAAGCTCATGGGGGACAGTCTGCGATGAGCCATCCTTCGAAAGAGAGAATTCTACCTCGATTTTCGTGCCGGTCTGCACCAGCATGGCTTCCTTGATGAGTTCGAGATAGTTGTTCGACAACCATTCCCTGAAGAAGTTGTTCGGAACATGAAGAATGAGCCGGTCGTCGATGAGATCGGCCTCTGCAATCGGGATGAACCAGTTGTCGAAAACCTGTTCGCTCAATTTACCTCGGATCCACTCTTTTGCTTTTTCCCAGGATTCCATTTGAGCCTTATTGTGTTGACAGTTAGGCAACACCTTTTCCACAGAACCATTCACAGCGGAGCAGTTGTTCAGTGTCGGACAAGTCCTTACTTCCCCCGTTGACATTCTCGCGTTCAAATGCGATCTAGCAGCAGCAGCAAGGGTTGTAACCTGACTCAACGTTGGTAACAGTTTTTTCCAACGGCAAACAACCAGAAAATGCAAGAATCGTCCATCCTGGCGTTTTGGTTAGTTTTTTTTTTGAAAAAAAATTAGCAATCCGTTTCGTGCCGGTTTGCAATGTCGCCGGATCGTTCATCGTGCTGTTAAGTAGTTGGAATTTAACATATAAAAGCCAACCAAATTGTAATGTAAAAAAATCAACACTAAAATTGCTAAAAAAACAAACGGGGGTTTGTGCTGTGGATAAAAAAGACGGGTTTTGCATTGTTTTTCTCAATATCAGGTGTGTTCAACAGCTGCTGAATTGACCGCATCAGGTGTGAATCCGTTCAGCGAAAACCCCATCCCGGCCTTCCCCTGAGGTAGGGGAGTGCCCTGCTCCGCTCGGCAGCGAGCTACAGCAGGGTGGCACGATGATGGAGGCCGGCTTTAAACCCCGGGGGTTGGCCGGAAAATGGACTTTGTTCTTTTCATATTGATACGCTTTGCTCCATGAGATTTTGTCAGACGCTTGGAATAGTCGGCTTTGTCATCGTGCTGGCGGTGGCGCCATGCGCCACAGGCGAGGAACCGCTGTACGGGACATCCAGAACGATGGATCCCAGGGCCCTCGCGCTGGCGGGGGCGTCCCTGGCCACGCCATCCAGTGTCTCGGGCTTGTATCTGAATCCAGCCACCATTGCCATGGCTCACATCTATCACCTGAACCTGATGTACCAGTACACGGGGCAGGAAAATATGCACATGGGTGGGATAGCGATCGTCGATTCCGTGACGTCGTCGACAATTGCGGCGGGTCTGGCGATCAACTACCTCGCCGCCAATCACGATCACACTCATCACCAGTCATGGGACGCGAGGCTGGCGCTAGGTGGGAATATCGGAGATGTGTTCTTCATCGGCCTGACAGGGCGGTATATTCGCGTGGAGCACGATCTGAAATCGGCGGACCGCGGTCCGAACGGACAACCGGCCATGCCCTCGTCCGGGAGCCAACAGGTGGACGGGTTCACGTTCGATGCGGGTGCGGCGCTGAATGCCGGGAACGTCCTGCGCATCGGTCTGACCGGATACAACCTGAGCAAAACGGATAGCATCTACGCGCCCTTGCAGCTCGGGACCGGTCTGGCGGTTTCCCTCGTGGAAATGTTGACCATAGAGGCGGATGTTATTTTCGATTTCACCAGCCACGACAAGGTAAACGAGGAAATACGCACAGGGCTCGAGCTCCTCGTCGCGGACCGGATCCCTTTACGAGTGGGCTATATCTACGATGTTTACTACAACATCAACTCCATCGCCGCCGGCGTGGGCTATGTCGACAGAGCGTTTGCCATCGATCTCGGCTACAGCCAGGAGCTGAGGCAAGACGGAAGATTTCAACTCGCCTTGGGAGTTCGCATCTTTATAGGCTAGAATCCCCAGACTGAGGATCGTCCCGGCGGGAATAAACGCCGAGATGTGCGCATGTCACGTTGCAGGGGAGTTCAGGTGGTTGGAAACGCGGAAAAACGGCTTGTTCGAAAGCTGAAGGCCCGGGCGCCGGGCGCCTTCGAGAGCCTCATCAAGAATCACCAGTCATCGGTGTTCAACTTGTTGTACCGCATGCTCAGCAACCGCGAAGAAGCCGAGGATCTCGCCCAGGAGGTCTTCATCACGGTCTTCAAGCAGATAGAGGCGTTCAGGGGCGACTCGAGTCTGGCCACCTGGATCTACCGGATTGCATCCAATCACTGCATCAACCGGAAGAAGTATCTTGCCAGGAGACGACACTACGACAGCAAATCCCTCTTTGATATGGAAGATCGAGTGCAGCCGGCCCAGGGGAAATCGCCCATATCGGGGCAGGTGCCGAGGCCGGACGAGATGGCAGAGGGGCTTCAGATGGAGCGTCTCGTACAGGAGGCGATCTTCGGGCTGGACGAGGAACATCGCCTGGTCCTCGTATTGAGAGACATTCAGAATCTCAGCTACGAGGAGATCGAGGAAATTGTCGGTGTTCCGGCAGGCACAGTGAAGAGCCGGTTGCATCGAGCGAGAATGGCGCTAAAGGAAAAGCTGGCGCAGCATTTGAGGTAGTCATGGACCATGATCGCGCAAGAGAACTGTTCACCGCATATCACGATGAAGAACTGTCCTCCAGTGAAGTCGAGGAGTTGGAATCCCACCTGGCAGCCTGTGAAGCATGCTCGGTGGAGTGGGATACCTATCGCAGGACCATGGAGGAGATATCAGGTCTGCACAAGTTCGCCGCTCCCGTGGGGATGACAGAGGCGGTCGAACAGAAGATCAAGCGGCGCAGCAAGGGCAGGTTCTTCAGTGAGCAGCGCTCCTTCAGCACGCAGTTTGCGATAGTATCCTTCATCCTTATCCTGCTGTTCATGGCGGCCTACCTGGTGCTGACCGAGGTCACGGAGATTACTGTCCTCGAGGAAGACGGGAAAACCCCTACGGCGCAGGAGAGAGACGCAGGGGCAAGATAAGCTCGATCGCTCCGTCCGAAGGTGGCGGAAAGACCATACCCGCAAACGCTTCGGACAGGCAGGTCTCGAGTTCGGGCCACTTCTCGGTGCCCTTCAGGCGAACTCTCGAGACATGCCCCTTGCTGTTCACGTCGAGTCGGGCGGTCACCGAGATGGTTGTATACAGGGATGGAAACCTCTTGAGAGATGTTTCGTAGCAAGTGGTGAGCTTGGGCCTGGTGTGGTTCATGACCTCACGAACGATACGTTTTGATAGTGTTCCTGAGGGGCGGTAGAGCTTGTTCTCCAGCGCGCCCGCGTCAACGTGAATCGGATCTTCGTTGAGAGATGGAGACTTCATGAGGGGGAGGAGTCGTTGCCTGTCGATGGTCGATGGGGAATCAGGCAGTCGCCACTCATCGACGGCGAGCGTAAATTGATCCGTATCGGAGATTGGCAGGACCTCGCCGGATCGGACCCGAATCTCCGGGTTACCGCCGCTGCCGATAGAGAATTCAGCGCTGCCGGAGAAGATGGCGAACGAGGCGCCGGCCGCAAGAACGATCAACTCGTTTTCGAGAGCGCCTGGCGGAATGGTAATGAGGAAGACACCTCTTTGCAGGCTGACGGTCGGGGTCTGGACGTTGGATGATACCAGGTCAAGAGACGAGGAAGGACCCATCTCCAGTCGTGCGTCAGGCCCAAGGGCGAGGCGAACGCCCCCGTTGTCGTCGGTGCCGACCAGGGCTCCGCAGTGAAGATCGGCGCCCCTCGGAGTACAGCGAGCCGTCTCTGCGGTGTCGATGACCGTGATCTTCAGTTGTTCCGGGAGGATTGCGGAGGGTGTGGAATGCGGCAGATGCGTCACATGGAGATCGGGCACAAGGAGAACCAGGGTCACCGCCGCAGCAGCTGCTGCGGTCAGGGCCAGCGGGAACCATGCTACCCCGGCCGTTTCGGTTTCTTTTACCTGACGGATCGCGCGCTCTATCCCCGCATCGATCGTGCTCCAGTCCGGCTCCGCAGGAGCCAGAGCGTCGACGGCGGCATCCCTGAGCGTCGACAATGCTGAGATCCGCGTAGTACATGCCGGGCATCCGACAAGATGAGCGTTCATGCGAATCCTGTCGTCATCGGTGAGGTCGTGGTTGACGAGCGCGAAGGCCTCGCGGTCTTTGAGGCATCGCGTCATCTGGATTCCCCCTCGAGGAGCGAACCCTCGAATGCGGGTTCCTTCGCCAGGCGCTCGTAAAAGGCCTTGCGGGCGTAAAACAACCTCGTGCGCACGGTCAGCGCGGGCGCTCCGACAACCTCGGAGATCTCCTGGGACGACATTCCCTGAAAGTCCGCGAGGATCAACACCAGCCTCTTTTTGGGGGCCAGTGTATCCAGAACTCTTTGTACCGCGACTTGCCGATCCCCGAGCATGGCCTCCTGTTCCGGAGTATCGGGGCCCTCGTCGGGATTCATGGCAACATTGCGAGTGGGGTCGTCATTGAAGAGCAGGCGAACCCTTCGACCTTTCTTCCTGATGTACTGGAGGGTTACGTTGAACGCCACCCGGTGGATCCAGGTGGAGAGCTTGGACGTTCCCTTGAAGCCGTTGATGGATTTGAAAACCTGGAGAAAGGCGTCCTGGACCACTTCGTCGCGGTCGGCGGAGTTGTTGATCATCCTGGACACGACACCGTACACGATCAGGCGATGCGCGTGATAGATCTCGCGAAATGCATCCGAATCACCCGCCTTGCAGCGCGCTACGAGATCCACGTCCGGATCGTCGCCCGCATCCGTGTCTGGGTGAAAAGTGTATTCCATGAATACTGCAACGGCCGCTACCATTGTTTTGCTGTCCTCCGGTTTCGATATATTTGTTGCCGGAGGCAGCCGTGCCGTTCACAAGGAAGAATAACCCATAGTTGTACTTGACCGAAACCATCTCTGGTAAAATGATCATATTGAAATGATCGATAAGGGAATCAATACTTCAGGGGAAGAGCAGACCAGGGATTCGTGGGCGAGGTATTGCCTTTACCAGGATATCGTTTCGGACTCCCACGACGTGACCCTGTTGATCGACGGTGCGCAGGCGTTTCCATCCATGATCGAGGCCATCGAGGGAGCGAAAAAGACTGTCCTGATGGACAGCTACATCTTTAACGATGATTCGGTCGGAAAGATGTTCGCTGCGGCCCTCGGTGAACGCGCGGAGGCCGGAGTCGCCGTGTATCTGATCGTCGACGGTTTCGGGACGATCAACGTGTCGGCGTCTTTCTTCGACGATCTGCGAGATCTGGGCGTCAAGGTGCTGGAATACAGGCCGGTCGCGCCGTGGCGAAAGGGATGGGGGATCCTCAGGAGGAACCACCGCAAGCTCCTGGTCGTGGACGGCAGGGTCGGTTTTATAGGTGGTATCAATATCGGAGACGAGTGGCTTTCCGTGGATCGCGGGGGGCAAGGGTGGCACGACATCCATGTCCGTGTGTCGGGGCCGAGGGTGAGGGATCTGTCCCTGCTCTCAATGGCCACCTGGAGGGTTCATGGGGGCGTGATCCTGGACCCTCGCCTCTTTCTTTGCGACGTGGAACCCTCGGGACATACAAAAATCGGGATCGTGGGTTCGAGGGAGCGCAAGAAACGAAAGGTGATCAGGCGATCCTACCTCCACGCGATAAAGAACGCACGTGAGTACATCTACATAGCAAACGCGTATTTCATCCCCGGACTCGGCTTTCGCCGGGCACTTCGAAACGCTGTCAGACGCGGCGTCGATGTTCGCGTCATGGTTCCAGCTCAGGGTGACATACTGCCGGTGCAGCTGGCCGGCCGGGCGTTGTTCGGAAGGTTGATGCGCAGGGGCATCAATCTGTTCCTGTGGCACGAGGCCGTGCTCCACGCGAAGATCGCGGTCATCGACGACGTGTGGTCGACGGTGGGGAGCTTCAACATCGATCGACGGTCCTGGTCCATGAACCTGGAGGTAAACGTGACTGTCGTCGATCGCGCCTTTGCCGGGAAGCTCAAGGCCGTGTTCGAGAAAGACCAGGAGAAGTGCGAGAAACTGGACCGGGTGAAATGGCGTCATCGCCCGTGGTTTCAACGCCTGATGGAACGTTTTTTCTATCAATTCAGAAAATTAATGTAATGGCGCGACTAACTTTGGGGTAATAATTGTTGCAATAAATGGTTTCACATCAAGGAGACAACCATGTCGTTATTGAGAATTATATTATGTGCTTGTGTTCTTACTGCCGCTCTTGGCGCGAGCGCGCAGGATTCGGACCGCGGTCATAAATTGCTTGTTCCCAGCGTGATGGTGTCACAGGACGAGCTGGCCAACCCCCATCTCTATTACCCGAGGGTGACCGAGCGTTATATTGTCCCTCCAGGCGTTCTGGGGCCGCCTCCCCCCGTGGGGTCGGTGCGTCCCGGTGAGTTCGATCCCCTCGACTCAACCCTGATCACCGTGATCGGGGCAGACCAAGTTTACGGGCCAATGTGGGTTGATATGGTGGAGACATACGCCAACGCGGGTCATACCTGGATCATCATCCCCGATAATGAAAAAGACAGCTTCAAGGGACAGCTCGACTCCGCGGGTATCTCGGACGGCGATTACTCTTTCCTCAACTATCCGGTCAACTCCATCTGGGTTCGCGATTACGGCCCGGAGTTTGCGATGGACACCAGCGGTGAGAGATACATTTTTGACTCGTATTATTGGGGCAGGCCTCTGGACGACCAGGTGCCCATCCTCATTGGCGGAGGCGACTGGCTCAACTCCGACGGATCACCCGTGGAGGTCAACACCAACGAGCACGAGCTTGCCGGTGGAAATGTCATGTCCGATGGCGCCGGCACGTGTTTCTTTTCCCATATTGTGTACGGGCTTGAGAAGCCCTCCGGCTGGAGCGACCAGGATGTGGACGATCTGATGGCCGAATACCTCGGCTGCGAGCAGATGATCGTGCTCAACCCCATTTGCCTGGACATGACAGGGCACATCGATCTGTACGCCAAGATGATGGGGCCCACGTCGATTCTTCTTGCGGAGTATCCCGTTGATACTCACTTCGACGGGACGGTGGCTTCGGGAGAAACCGGTGGCTTTTGCTCCACACCGGACATGCCCAACGACTATCAGGATCAGGAGGACAATCTGGCCATTATACAGGCGTCCACAAACATCGAGGGCGACGCCTGGGAGGTCACCAGGCTCCAGCTGCCGGAGCCATACGACAGCTCTGGGTGGATCTATCGCTCTTACATGAACTCGGAGATCATGAACAACTGGGTAGCCATGCCTTCCTTCTACGCCGCCCATGGGGATGAGACCGCCCAGGACCTGCTGGATCTGGAAGCAGCAGCCATCGCTGCGTACGAGACGGCCCTCCCGGGCGTCAACGTGGTGGCCATAGGCGCGGATCACATGAACGGGAGCGGCGGCGCGATCCATTGCATCTCGCACGATATCCCCCAAGAGGCGGGCGGCAACTGGACAGCTCCGGCCGAGTATTGCGGCGACGGCATTATCAACGGCGACGAGGACTGCGACGGCGACGACATGGGCGGCGCTACCTGTGCGGACTACGACCTGGGTGTGGCCGACGTGTTGATGTGCAATATCGATTGCACCATCGATACGTCGCAGTGCCCCGGCCCGGACTGCGGTAACGGAATCCTGGACGACGGCGAGGAATGCGACCCGTGCGCCCTGGAGCAACCAGCCTGTTCTGACTGGGATCTCGGCTCGGGCAACGTCGGTTGCCACCCGGACTGCACGTTCGCAATCGTCGACTGTCCGGAGGCTTCGGCGTGTGACGCAGCTGCCGTGGAAGATCCGGGCGTGGTGTGCTGTCCCGATACGCCGCCGGCCAACTGCGCGTTGGACTCCTGGAGCTGGTCGAGCGAGGGCAGTTTCTACGGGTGCTGCACGCAGGATCTCAAGAATTCGATCTGGTGCGAGGGTGCTTCGTACAACAACCGGCCCTGCGACGGCGCGTGCTGGTTCATAGCCGATGGCCCATTTGTGGATTGCGATGATCACGCCATCCCCGGTCCGGCGGACGAGGTCGATTGCTCCGGCGTTGACTATCCGGAGGCGGACGCGGGCACGGACGCGGGCACTACCAAGAAGAAGGACGACGGCTGCGGCTGCGCTTCTGTCGGCTACCCCTCGGTTTCCAACGTGCTGTCAGCTATTCTCTCGATACTCCTGGGATAGGACCGCAGCATGAATGCTGCGGTCAGGATGCGCTTGCGCGCAAGCCCTGTGGGCTTGGCCGGATGCATCTGTGAACCTCCAGTCGAGTAGGTCATCCTGACCGCGCCCTATTCAGGGCGCGGCATCTTACCTGGGTCTCTGGCCGGTGAGGGCCTTGGGCGCGCCGGGCATGTTCTCCACGTGAATCGTCTGGGTGGGGTAGGCGAAGTCGAGACCCATCTCGTTGACACAGGTCATCAACTTGAGCATGAACTCCTGCTTGGCCTGCAGGAACTCGCCCCACACGGTGCTCTTTGTGAAGCAGTAGACAAAGATGTCGAGGCTGGAGGGACCAAAGTTGTCGAAGTTGACCAGGTAGAAATCGCTGTGGAGGTTCTCGTCCTCATCGATGATCTTGCGGATCGCCAGGACCAGATCGTCCAGTTTCTTTGGTGGGGTGGAGTAAGTAACGCCGAGGGTCATCTTGATGCGGCGTTTCTTCATGAGGGACCAGTTGTTGACGGTGTTTGTGGTGAAGGTGGCGTTGGGAATGGTGATCAGGCTGTTGGCGAATGTCCGGACGCGAGTGGTGCGCAGGCCCACCTCTTCGACGGTTCCCTCTGTCGATCCGGTCTCGATCCAGTCGCCGATCTGGAACGGCTTGTCCAGGAAGATGATGATGGAGCCGAAGAGGTTGGCGACCGTATCCTTGGAGGCCATGGCCAGGGCCACGCCGCCGATGCCGAGACCGGCGAGAAGGCTGCCGACCGAGTAGCCCATGTTCTGGAGGATCATCACCGCCCCGATCAGGTAGAGGAAGACTTTCAGGCTGCGTCGGACAATGGGAACGAGCTGGTCGTCGAGCTTGCTCTCGGTCTGCGCCGCCTTCTCCTCCCACCATCCGGTGAGGCCCTCCACCAGTCGAGCTCCAAACCAGACGACCAGGACAATGGTTGTGGCCGACAGAGCGGCCCTCACGAACTTCTCGATGTTGACGGGCTCCTTTGGGATGGGAAGGATGACGATCGCCAAAAAGAGTCCCCCCAAAACCACGGCCCACTCCACCGGCTTGGAGAGCGCGATGAGGAACATGTCGTCGAAGGGCATCTTGGTCTTCTCGGTGAGCTTGATCAGGCGGCGGAAGATGATCGCGGCTATCTTCTTGCCGATGAACCCGACGAGAATGGCGCCCAGCGCGGCCAGGTATATCCACAGGGCTATGCCCATCAGGGGAGTCTTTGTAAATTCAATTACCTTATCGATTTCCATCGTCTCACCTCACGTTCGATTGACCGGCACACGGTATCATATCTTGTGCGGTGGGGTCAGACACATTATGCGAGGGAGAACCAAAGATGCTATGATTGTTTTTTCATGGAGGGGAAAAACGATGAACAGAATACTTTTCTTTTTAGTGAACCTGCTCATGGCCGCATTCGTGTGCACCGTCGGATGCTTTCCCGACTCGGCGGGCGGCGGGGACGGAACGTCCGACTCTGACTCCGACTCCGATTCTGACTCGGACTCCGATTCCGATTCTGACTCTGACACAGATTCCGACTCGGATACCGATTGCCCTCAG
>JAUVAN010000440.1 GCA_030591725.1 Deltaproteobacteria bacterium | reverse complement strand
GATACCACCGGTTCCATGACGAGCACAATCTCAGGCCTCCAGTCATCGCTGAGCGGAACGATCATCCCGGGCATTCAGGCCCAGATGGCAAGTGCGTGGTTCGGAGTCGGCGGGTACGACGATTTCCCAATATCTCCATACGGCAGCCCGACGACAGATCAACCGTTCTACCTTCTGCAGGAGGTCACCGATGTGGTGGCGGATGCGCAGGCGGGGGTCAACGCTCTCTCCTTGCACAGCGGCGCGGACGGAGCCGAGTCATTGATCGAAGCGCTCTTCCAGATCTCGACGGGATACGGGGTCAACGCCCCGCCTCCCACCCTGGTCCCGCCCAACACCTCGGGCGTAGGCGGCGTCGGGTTCCGCAACAACAGCATGCCGATTATCGTGCCTTTGACCGACATCTACAGTCATAACGGCATCAACCCGATCTACGATTATACCGGCGCTGTGGCCGCAGTGGCCGCAACCAGGGCGGACGCAGTGATCGCCCTCGAATCCATCTGCGCTCGCGTCGTGGGTGTCGCAGCCACCGCTGGAGATCCCGACATGGTTGCCATGGCCGAGGACACCGGCGCACTCATTCCTCCCGAAGCGTGGGGTCCGGCAGCCAGCCGACCGCCCGGATGCGCAGTGGGAATGTGTTGCACCGGCACCAGTGGAGCGGGCAGGGCGACCAACGCGGCCGGCATGTGCCCCCTCGCATATATCCAATCTGGAGGCACGGGGCTCGGCGACACCATCGTGACGGGCATCGAGATGCTAACTCACTATGCCGCGTTCGACTGCGTGACCGAGACCACCGGCGAAACCGCCGACATGGACGGGAACCCGTTGCCGACCGGAAACACAACCGCCGACTTCATAATTTCCATCGTCCCCAATTCCTTCGTGGTTCCCCCGGATCCACCCGGACTGCCCACTCCTACAATAACAACTGACGGGTTCGACAACGTTACCCCGGGAACCGTGGTCACCTTCGACGTGACGGCGTTCAACGATTTCGTGGTGCAGACCGACGATCCCCAGTTCTTCGAGGCGAAGATCACCGTGCTCGCGGGCGGTTGCTTCCCCCTCGACGATCGCGTCGTCCTCATCCTGGTTCCGCCAAATCCCATCATTGTGAGATAGTACAGCCGCTTCAATCCCCGGTAACGGCAATAGCATCGATTTCCACCAGACCCTGGAGAGGTAGAGTTTTCACCGCGAAGGCAGCCCTTGCCGGCGGATTCTCGGGGAAACGCACGGCGTACACTGCGTTGACCGCAGCAAAATCGTCCATGGACGCAAGGAGAACGGTTGTCTTGACCACGTCACTGAATCCGAGACCTGCGGCTTTCAGGATTGCCCCCATGTTATCGAGGGCGCGTTCGGCCTGGGCCTCCACTCCGCCTTCCACGAACTTGCCGGTGGCTGGATCCAGGCCGAGCTGTCCCGATACGAACAACATGCCGTTCGCCGCAACTGCCTGAGAGTATGGCCCCACTGCGCCGGGGGCACGCGTTGTTGAAATTGTTTTCTTGCTCATGCTCGTTCTCCTTCTGCCTCCTCTGGAAGCGGAGACCTTTCGAAAGCCGGTTTTCCCGGCGTATTCGGCCAGTGGCGTACAATCTCCGCATCCACGAGACCCGTTTCGTCGAAAGTATAGACGTGATACGCCGCCTGAATATCCGGACGACCTGTGTCGTTGGAGGCGGATGCCACGCCGATGGTGTCCAGGCCGCCCACCTTGCTTCGGGAGAGGACGTGAAGATGCCCGTGGAGCATCGTGCCGCGTCCGCGTCCGATGGCGTTGAGAAGGCGCTCCCTGCAGGCCAGACCCGATCTGTAGTCTCGGAAAAACGAACCGGCCAGCTCGAAGGGTGGATGGTGCATCGCCATTATTGGCCATCTCCCTGCGTGGTCGCACTCCTCCAGGAAGTCCGCCAGACGTGAGATCTGGTCCTTTCTCACTACCCCTGCGGCCCGGATAGGACCACGCCAGATAGCTGTATCGATGGCGGCCACCGCAACCTGATCGAAGGTGCGGATTATCGGATATCCGGTATTGCGTGAAAACCAGGGGGGGAGCCAGTCCGCCATATGCTTTTCAAATGAACCCGTGGAGTCCGCGAGGGGCGTGTACCTGTCATGGTTTCCCGGAAGAATGATAACCTCCTCCGGGGAAATACCGCTCGCCAGGAGGATGCGTTCGACCTCCCGATATTCGAATTCAAGGCAGAGGTTGGCGATGTCACCGGTGATGATGATCAGATCCCGGCGCTCCCTCGCGAGCTCACCCATGAGGGACTCGAAGACCTCCTGCCTGTGGGTCTTTCCCCTGACCAGCTTGAGATTGGCCCATCCGAGCAGGCGCTTTCCAAACAGGCTCAACGGCGGCACCGGCTTCGACAATGGCAGGTGAATATCCGAAATGTGGCAGATTCTGACGGACTTTTTCTCGCCGGTAGTACTCATGAGTTGACTATGCACCTGACGGTTTGGATGGACA
Organism: Deltaproteobacteria bacterium; assembly: GCA_030591725.1. Lineage (GTDB taxonomy): Bacteria > Myxococcota_A > Polyangia > JAAYKL01 > JAAYKL01 > JAUVAN01. The sequence continues at coordinate 370 of JAUVAN010000440.1, read as the reverse complement.
AGGGCACAGTGATTATTACAATTTGATTACATTTTTCCATAAAACATGTAAGAATTATAAAAATAGTGATTATGATGTGATTCATTCACTAATTATTAGAATGAAAACGCAAAAAAGGAGAATGCAATGAGTGTTTTTCGTTTGTTCATGATTGTGGTGCTTGGTGTACTACTTTTGGTGTATTTCATGGCCGGATGCGAGGGGACAAATACGGCGAGCTCCAGCGACGGCGACACTGACGGTGACGGCGACACTGACGGTGACAGTGATTCGGACACCGGAAACCCCGATCACGTCCTGGAGGGCATCGCCATCGAGCCAGCCAATTTCATTTTCGAGATGGACCTCGACGCAACGGCGACCTTGCCCT
>JAUVAN010000288.1 GCA_030591725.1 Deltaproteobacteria bacterium | reverse complement strand
GATGTTCTTCATGGAGCAGACCTTAACTTGGGGGAAGGGCGCTTTTCAAGGCCTGGTAAGTACAAAGGAGTCTGAATACTGCCTGCCCCCTGGCGTCCAAATTATTGAACGTACAAGGCGGGAAATGAAAGGGATTGCCATGAAAACCGGTCGAATGGAGGTCTTTGCCAGGGGGTTGAAACGAGCGGGGATGCTGGGAACTTTCGGGGTCTTTTTCGCGTTGCTTTGTGGTGCTCTGCTTGTAAGCGGTCAGGTTTCCGCCGATGGTCACGCGCTCATCGGTAGAGATGCGGTTCTCGATGACCTCGACGACGCGCTCGCGATTATCAGTCAGCTGGAGTTTCAGTCGCAATCTTGTCACGGTGGTTCTTGCGTGCGCATGAACAAGAATATTTCAAAGCTCGAGCGTAAACTTCGAAGACTCAAAAAGCACATTCGCCGTGCCCCGACTCGTCGACACAATGCCAATGTCGATCTTCGCCACGACGTTTTTCCATATGGCCAGCCTGTCGCCGGGCCGGTGCATCGTGTTATCGACAAGGCCTCGTTTTCTGCCCTCCTCGAAGTCATGCGTGACGAAAGTTTTGCCGACGACAAGCTGCGCATTGTCAGGCAAGCGGCTCGCGACTCCTATTTTATGGTGGACCACGTTCTTCGCATTCTCGACCTCTTTTCTTTTGGAGATGACAAGCTCAAGGCTCTGAAGACGTTGGCGCCACGCATCTACAACCCCGCGCAGAGTTTTCGTCTCTACGAGTCCTTTGATTTCGACAGCGACCGCGACCGGGCCAGCGGGATTTTGAAGCGCAACGTCCATCGACATTAGCGCGTTGCGACGCTCGCAAAACGCTATACGTTAACAACTGGCACGTCATCGACGTTGCGAAGAGTCGCAGTATGCGGAAGTAACATCCTCCTCCTCTGTGCAAACTCCTTCGCCGCAGTCTATTTCTGAAAGGTAATTATGGGCACAGGGATTGGGCACATACGAGCCGCCTTTTGTCGAACAGTAAAACAAGGTGTTGTCCTCACACCAGGCCTCTCCAGGATTGTCACATTCGTCTTCGTCACAACATGCCATCATCAAAAATCCAGTGATAATTGCTAAGAATATGTTTCTCTTCATCTGTTTCGTCATCTCTTTGCTCCTTTCTGAAGGGGCACAGCAGGGATGATCATATCATTTTTAAGACACAAAAAACTGACTACACGCCGATGACGGCAAGTCCCATCGCTCGCGCGGCGTTTGCGAGCATCTTGTCGTGGGTGGCCATGGTCAGCTTGATACCTCGAATATCGCGATAGGCGAGCGCGGTTGCGAGATGGATTGCGTCGAGAGTGCCAAGAGGCGTGGGGAAAGGCGCCGAGGCCTTGGAGAGAATGGGGCGTGATATCTCCACCACTTCGATGGCGTCGAACAACTCGAACATCTTGGTATGGTGCCCGGCCGCCTGCTTTGCAGTCAGCGTGCCGCGCAACTTGAGACGATCGATCGTTCTCAGACACTCCACCTCTATCAGTGCGCTCGAAACGCCGGCCTCCACGTCTTTCCATTGCGAAAGCATTCCGGGTTCTCCGAGCACCTTTCGGAGCAGCACGGAAGAATCGAGATAGGCCTTCATCTATCGGAACGCTCTTCCATGAGCGCCTGGAGGCTGTTGCGATTCTTGCTCGCGCGCGACGGCAGCTTGACATCTTGCAGGTGGCGCGATGCAGGTTGTGAGGGGAGGGCATCGTTCTGGTCGGAATGCGGTATCAATCTGGCCACGGGTGTATTTCTGTCAAGAATTTGCACCTGGCGTCCCCCGCGAACAATCCGAATGTATTGACTCAGCTTTGCCTTGAGCGTTGCGATGTTGACACTATCCATAGTCACCAATATGACCACTTATGGTCATATTGTCAACCACAGGTCAATAACGGTCTCTATCAGACCGGGATCTTTTGAAGGCCGGTCGCCGACGGTATCGCATCCGCAGCCGTCATCGCCGCCGGCGGGATTTTCGACAACCGAGATGTGCGCCAACGCTTCGGCGAAGAGGCCCATGTCATCCCGAACCCTGGCCTTGAGGATGTACTCGCCGATCTCTTCGAAGGTCACCTCCCTGTTGGAGACGGCGGCGTAGTCGACATCCCAGGTACCGTTGTAGTCGTCATCCCACTTGATCTGGAGCAGGCTCTCATCGCTGTCTTCGTCCTGAACCAACACTTCTATTACCATTGGCTTTCCTGCAAAGGCTTCTCCGGGGACCAGGCTGACGGTGGGCGCCACGCCGTCATTTAATACGCCCAGCGCGCCGGCGGCGTTGAGCCTTCCCCAACCGTAGGCGTAGTTGGGAACATCGCCCACCATGTCGTCCACGTGCGCGCCGTCCCTGATGGCTTGCGTTGCGTCGTCGCCGAGGATTCCGACCTGCGCCAGCAACGCCGTGACGCCGGTTACGTGAGGACCCGCGCCGGACGTTCCACCGAACGGAGCTACCGCGCCGTGCGGGACGACGTCGCCGTTGGAGACCTGTCCGTGGGCGGTGGCTGCCCATGGGTTGTCAGGGGCGGTGATGTCCGGTTTCTGTCGGCCATCGATGGTCGGCCCCTGGCCGGAGTAGCTACGTACTTCACCGGGAGCACCCTCCGTATAGAACCATGGTTCTTCCGGCGTGGTGGGGTGTCCTGTGTGTGCGCCGATGGCGATGCAGGTCTCCGAGGTCGCGGGCCATCCGATGGTCCTGTCATCTGTGGCGATGCTCTCGTCCCAGGCCACGCCTACTCCCCAGCTGGAGGTGTTGTCCGACAGATACGCATCGATATCCAGATTCCCGGCGCCCTGTTCGACTGCGCTCAGCAACCAATCGCCCAGGGGGATTTCACTGGCCGAGCTATCCGCATACAAGATGACCTCATGAAAACGGGTCCCCTTCACCGTCTCCCGATAGCTATGATAATACTGCGCGCCGCCGCTCAGCGAGCCGGTTTCCATGATCGTTGTCAGGACGATGGGATCGCCGACGGGCGGAGTCAGGGTCAGAAGCGCGTCCCCTATCCCTCGGAGGTTGATCGAGAGATTGATGTAGTAGAGTCCCTGAAGGTTTGAAACTTCGAAGGCCGCTTGCTGTGAACCTCCCGAGGGGAGTTCCATACGCGTATGCTTGCGACCGCCGCCGGTGTTCCCGACGGGGCAGGTGTGCGTCACCCCATCTGTGACGGTGGATTCATCGACCATCACGGAGGCGATGTCCGTTCCGTCGAGCGGCTCGCCATACCAGTTGGCCCGCTCGTGCAGGACCACGTCGGCGCCCTCCGAGAGCACCCATGTGAGTCCAGTGCCGGCGTATCCGGAGTCCATGTCAACTGCGAGCATGAGATCCACGCCCGGCGCGACGCCGACCCAACGCCGGCCTGCCAGGGGAACATCACCCGCGATGATGGACATCACTCCGGTGGCGTGCCCTGCCGCGGAGAAGATATCCGATTCGTCCAGGAAGTTGGTATCAAACTCTGCCAGATCCACGCCTCGTTCGTAGACGCGATCAATCGTCTCGTAACCGGGGTAGTTGAAGAAATGGTAAACCTTCGCGATCTTCGAGGTGCCCAGCCGCGCAAACCGCTCGCCCTTGTCGAGAATCCCGTTCGCGTTGAGATCGTCGGGTACGAAGAGCGGTTCTCCCAATGCCGGGGTTTCGTCGTCAAAGCCGTTGGCTGCGCCGTAGTCGCGCTCGCCGTTGGCGTTCTCGTCAATGTAAATCCAATCTATGGCGGGAACGAACCCGTCCTCCCGCGCGTCGAGTGGGGTGCCGTAGCCGAGCATGACCGTCTCCGATCGCAACAGCAGGCCGGTTTCACTCAGCGCTACGCCGTCGCCGTCCAGATCGATCGCGTCAATACCGGGTGTGAACACCTCGTCGCCGTCCACGTCGATCCAGTCGAAATATCCCGCGTCGGCACGGAAGAACTTGGGGTGAAAGATGTCGGCGTTCGTGTCGATGTCCGCCACGAGGATTCCTTCTCCGGTGAGCAAATCCATGGCTGGTCGGCTTCCCCAGGCGGCCTTCAATCCTATCAAATCCGCGCTGTGATCCATCGGGGTGGGCCCCTGCAAGGGCGCGGACACGATCTGTTGTACGTGGGATAATCGGGACAGCGCCTGCAGGGCGTCGCGGTCTACTGTCGCCGGGACGAACTGCCTGTAATATAAAATGCGGGTTTCAAGTCTTCGCAGGCGCGCGCCGGCCGCCTCCAGCGAACAGAGAATCTCACTGGTGGCCGGTGTGTCGAGACGGATCACCACCGGTGCGAAGTTCGTGAATCGCACGGTCGCTCTTTCATTTATCGATGGACCGCGCACCATCCGGGGCACGGCGTGCTCTATCTCGAGCAGGACCCTCGAATCCACCTTTGTTTCGAGCGGGCTCCCGGTATCCGACTCAGCCCATGCAGCTTTTGCGGCAAGCAGCAAGATGGCTGATAATACAAGGTTTTTATACATTGCTAATAACCCATTCTTCCAATGTGGGACGAAAATGCCCCAGTAATTGGTTTTGAAATTCAACCTTTGCATAAATCGTTCCACGGTCAGTTAGATTCTTCGATACACTTGGTTTACCATTGGAGTTTAAAATGCTGGTATCGGTGTTAGTGCGAACCATGCAATTTTAGGAAGGTAGTAATCATGAAAGTACTGTTTTGGCATATGTGTCTGATTGTTCTTGCCACGTTTTCTGTTTCCTGCGCGAAAAGCCTGCTTGAGAGCGGATCAGGTAGCTCCGATTCCGATTCTGATAGCGATACGGACACGGACTCCGATACGGACACGGACTCCGATACGGACACGGACTCCGATACGGACACGGACTCCGATACGGACACGGACACCGATGCCGATGCGGGCATGGATGGAAGCACCGACACGGACACAGACACCGACACGGACACAGACACAGACACGGATACCGGCACGGATACCGGCACGGATACCGGCACGGATACCGGCACGGATACCGGCACGGATACCGGTACGGGCACGGGGACACTGGTCTGTATAGATTTCGATGGTTCATCCGCCCCGAGCACATTCAATCTGACCACCGCCCTGACTACGGCCTATTCGGGCCTCGGCGTGACCTTTTCGGGGCCGTCTGTCGGAAGTGGCGGGGCCATTCTGAACGAAGGAGGAGGTTTTGGCGTTTCCGGACACAGCTCGCCAAACTTTGTGGCTTTCAATACGGGTGCGTTTCTTTCAGGCGGAGGAACCCCGACCGGGCCGGAGACGATTCAGTTCACTACACCTGTGACTTCAGTCAGCGTCTGGGTGGCTGCCGGTAGTGGAGGTACAGTTACCATGACGGCTTACAATGGTGTTGGCGGCGTTGTGGATACCGATTCCGGAGCGATTTCGTCCGTTGCTGCCGAGTATCAGACGGTCGCTACGGGTATAGATCATGTTGTTCTTCAGACTACTGCGTCAGTCTGGGTTTTTGACGACCTGTGTTTTGTCAACTAATTGATTGGCTACGCAGAAAAAAAGTAAGGCACGTTTTGGTTGGGGCGAGGGGAAAGTAGCTGTACACTTTCCCGACGGTAAGAATGCTGAGAGCTGTTACTTTGGAAGCAGACTC
>JAUVAN010000130.1 GCA_030591725.1 Deltaproteobacteria bacterium | reverse complement strand
TGGGGATCTTCACCTCGATGTTCGTGGCGGACTCGCCCCGAAGGGCGTTGATGACCATTGGGAGCAAGCGCGCTCGATCCGATTCCGGGATGAGCGACATGAAGTCCTCGCCGAGAATAGCGTTTCGATTGAGGCCGGTCTGGTTCTCCATGGCCTGGTTGAACACGGTTATCATGCCGTCCTTGTCGCACACCAGCATGGGCGCGTTTGCCCGGTCCAATAACTTCTCGAGGTAGTTCTTGAGAAAAATCGTTTCCGAGATCAACTTTGTGTTCCTGATAGCGGCGCCCAGTTGATGTGCGAGGGGGAGCGCCACCCTGCGATCCGCGTCCATGGACGTGGGCACGGATTCCTCCGGGTACTCGAAGTTGAGCATCCCGTAGAACTTCTTTCGATCGCACAGAGCCACTTCGAACCCGCTTGTGCCATCCACGAAGATGGGTTTGTACCCTTCGACTTTTTCCAGCTTCGCGTTTGAGACCAGATTTTCGACCTCGGCCTTCGACAGCTTGAGGCCCTCGAAGGCTGCCTCGGTGATGCGAAACCGATCCCGCCCGTTGTCGGTCAGGCGCCCGTTCGCGTAGACCAGTTGCAGGCTGGAGGCCTTGGCGTCTATCAGCCTGATGGCGAAACGACGTTCGGGAAGGAGCTCCTCGAAAATATCGGAGAATATCTTGACCAGCTCGTCTTCCCTGAGCGTGAGGTTCAGCTCATGTGACAGGGTGATCAGGGCATCGAGAAATTTGGCGTCGCTGGGCAACCCGTCTGGGTTCATTGATCGTTCTCCGTGTCGAATTCGCCTTCATCCGATACCGCGTCCAGATCGATGATTCGGGCCTTTCCGACATATGTTTTGGTGGTGTATTCGGTCAGTTTTGAAAGCCTGCGGATGATCGAGGCCATGCGCTCGGATTCTTCCTCGATGGTTTTTATCAGCCGCAATGGGCTGTCCGTGATGTCCGTCATCAATCGGCGGAGCATGGTGGTACTGGCCATCACCGAGGTCAACGGCTGGTTCAGCTCGTGGGCAGCCGCTCCCGCCACTTCCATCATGGCCGACTTCTTCTCGTGCTCGATGAGGCGCGCCTGGGCGTCGATCAGTCGGCGTGAGGTAATGCGCTCTTCAGTCACGTCGCGCATTGTGAGGAGGGTCATGCCGTCCTCCCCGAGGCCGCCCGCAGAGATTGCAATTATAGCCTCGCTCCCCGCGGCGCCGAAAGTGAAGTCCACTGCTCGGCCCTGTTGATCGGGATTCAATGTCAGGGCCTCGAGTTGTCGGCGCTCATTGGGGGCGACCCTCTCGGAGAAGAGATATCCCCGGATGGAGGATTCGGGCATGCCCAACATTGAGGCCCCCTTGGGGTTGGCGAAGAGCACAACGCCGGTATCGCTGAGGACGATCATCCCGTCCACGGATCCGCGGAAGAACCCCTCGTAGGGCTTGAGAGCCCGCAACTGAGATTCGGCCTGGTTCTGAACCTGCATAACCTCCTGGGTCTTGGCCCGCAGAGATTCGAGGATCTCGTTGTTGCGCAGGGCGATTGCCGTTGCGTTTGCGACGGTCTGACAGAAGACGAGTTCGCGATCCTGAAACGAGCTGCGCATCTTGGCAAACCTCAAGAAGATCACGCCTATGATATCCTCGTTCCGGGCGATGGGGAAAAGGGCCATCGAGGCCAACTCCACCGAGCGAAGGCTGGGCAACACCTCCTCGTGCAGCTTGGAGTCGGTGACGTCCGATATCACGAGGGGCTGTCGCTCCTTGACGACCCGCTGGATTTCCGGATAGCGCTTGAGATCGATCGGGAGGTCCCGCACGAGGGGATCGTCGCTGGACGCGATGACCAGGCCGTAGTCGACCTCCGGTCGTACGAGAACAACGGAGCATCTGGTCACATCCAGCTCGGCGGACAGAAGCCCGGTGATGGTGAAGAGGTTGTCCGATAGCTCTCCCGCCCCGACCAGTCGCGAGGTTATGGCTATCAGCGTGTCGGAATCCCTGACCTTGAGCGCCAGGTCGTGCGTGGTCTCAAGCCTGCGGATCTGGGCTGCGACCCTGGTTCTGAACCTCCACGGCTTTATCTCCCGGAACACCACGTCGTCGGCGCAGCTGTTCAACAGGGTGGTGGCCAGCTCATCATCCACATCAGTGACCAGAACGAGGATGGCTATTTGGGAACCCGAGTCCGAACGCCGCAGCTCGCCGCACATTTTGAGGATGGCCTGCTCTCCGAGCTTGGCGTCCAGGAGAACCAGCCGGGTGATCTCCTCACGCATGGACTGTATTGTCTTCAGGGGATCGTCAGTTCTTTGCGTGCGAAGATTGGTGGAATCCAGCGCCGCGCTCACCTCGTTGCTAAGCACCTCGTCATCTGTGACCAGCAGTACCTGGGAATCGTCATGCATGTGAACGCATTATATCCTGCTATTTTTTTTCTAACAATGAGTGGGTGCGTGGAAATGCAACTTGAGGCCTTTGGTTCATGTTAGGGTGATGCGTGTATGTTCGCGATCACCTCCCGGAGATTTTCGGTCTGTCCCTCGGCGTGTACGCCACGACGGGCCAGGTGGTGCTCCTTCGAGAGGCGCTGACCGTCAGCGGGGGAAACGAGCTTTCCCTCGGCCTGTCGCTCGCCGTGTGGCTCCTGGCGGTCGGGCTCGGCGCGTGGTTCGGGAATCGCCTCGGGAATCCAGGTTCTTTGCTGGTTGGGGCTTGTGTCGCCGCAGGTCCGGTCGTGGTGGGTTCCCTTGCCTTCTTGCGGCTTCACAGGGGTATCCTCGGGCTCTTGCCCGGGGGAGATCCCTCCCTTGGCGAGATGGCCATTATCCACGGTGGGGGGTTGTTCCTGGGGGCGGCCACCGTGGGTTTCCTGTTCACCACGGCCTCGAGGGCGTTCCCCCGGGATTCGAAGAGTCCCGCGAGCAGGCTCTACATTGCTGAGGCGACAGGAGCGCTCGTCGCGGGGCTCGCCTTCACCTTTGTTGTGGCCGGCAACGTGGAGCATCTCACCGCCCTCGGGATGACGGCGGGTGGCCTGGCCGTGAGCGCTGCCTTCATGGCGGGCGGGAAGGCGGGCAGGCTTGTTGCGGTCGCGACCGCTGTCGTGTTGCTCGCGGTTTCGCTCACAGGCACGCTCGCAGCCCTGGATCGCCGCCTGGGGAGGATCGCCTTCGATCAGCTCGCGGCGGGAGGAGAGATGGTCGCCGCGGCGGACAGCAAGTACGGCCGCCTTGCAATCGGCCTGCGGGAGGATCAGTACCAGCTCTTTTCGGATGGTCGAATCTCCCACGTATTTCCAGATCCATTCGACCGGCCCGTGCCGGTTCACATCGCTCTGACCCAGCATCCTCACCCGCGCAAGATCCTCCTTCTGGGAGGCGGGGCTCCGGATCGGATCGAGGCCGCCCTGGCCCATGAGCCCAAGCAAGTGGTTCTGACCTACCTCGACGAGGAGGCCCACACCCTGAGCAAGCAATTCTGGCCGGATTCGACCCGGCGTGCGGTCCGCGATCCCAGGGTCTCGGTGATCCTGGACGATGGTCGACAGTACGTGTTCAACGCAAAGGAGAGGTTCGACAGCGTCATAGTGTCCAGCCCGCCTCCGAGGAGCGGTCGGGAGAACCGCTACCACACGCGGCAGTTTTTCGAGGCGGTTTCGCGGATCCTGGCGAAGGGTGGAACCATGTCGGTGATCGCGCCGGGCGGAGCGAACGTCCTGGCCGACGAGGCGGCCCGCGCTGCGGCCGTTACTCGAAGCACGGTCCGCGCGGTCTTTCCCCACGTTCTGGTCGTTCCCGGGATCGAGCTGTCAGTCCACGGGACCTCGACGGAAGGCGTGCTAAGCGACGATCCCGAAGTCCTGGCGCGGCGTTTCTCGAGTCGTGTGCGCAAGGGCGGCTCTTTCTTTGCCGGTCGTTTCGAGAGCATCCTCGAGCCGTCCCGCGTGGTCGCGGTTTCCCGGCAGCTGGATCTGTGCCCCGCCCGGGTGAACGAGGATCTGGAACCCGGCGGCTACCTGGCTAATATCCAGCTCTGGGAGAGGGAGGTCTCGACCGGCGGTCAGACCTCGGCGTGGACATGGACCGGGCTTGCACAGCGAACGGCCTGGATCTGGCTCGTCGTGCCCCTGCTCATCTGGGCGGTCTGGAGGGTGGTCGCGGGCAAGCGAAGATCCGCGAAGCAGGGGGACACTGTCTTTTCACTGGCCACGACCGGCGCCGTGGGGATGGGTGTCGAAGTTATGGTGCTGTACGTGTTCCAGTCCGCCTCCGGGGTCCTGTACTCTGGTATCGCGGCGATCATAGCGCTGTTCATGGCCGGTCTGGCTGTGGGCGCTCTCGCGGGCAAGCGTTTTCTCGGCACGCACCATCGTTTCGCGGGGATTGTATGTGACGTGTTGGCGCTCGTCTTCCTGCTGGCCACCGGGCCGTTCCTCGGAACTTTTTACCAATATTTGCTACCCGTGGCTGCGTGGTCCTGTGCGGCGGGGCTGGTAACAGGCGTCGCGTTCCCGGTTTTTCTCAGGGCAGCGGCCATGGCCCACGGCAATGACGAGCGTCTGGCGGCCGGAACCATGGAGAGCGCGGATCACATCGGCGCCGCATTCGGGGCGCTCGTCACGGGTATTGTGTGGCTTCCTGTGTTCGGGTTGGTCGCCACCAGCCTCATGTTCGCCGCCCTGAAAGCCGCTTCTCTGGTTGGTCAGATAGTTCAGAGCTTTACGCGATTCCGTTCGCCGAATACCACTCACAAGTAGCTTTCAAAGTTTCGAGCAGGGGGCGGTGGCTGTAGCCGAGCTCTTTTTCGGCCTTTTCGCAGCTGACGTTTCGGTGGTTGCGAAGGGCGCGGAGCGAGTCGGCGGTGTAGAGCGGGCTCGTGCCGGTCAGCACGCTCCACAAGGTAATGAACGGTACGCCCATGCGCGCCAGCCACCAGGGAGTGACGATTCGCGGTACGGCCACCCCCGTCACCTCGCCGATCAGCACGGCGAGATCGCGTACGGATCGCCACTCGCCGCAAAGGAGGTAGCTCTCGCCGGCCCGGCCTTTCTTTTCGGCGGCCAGAGCTCCGTTCACAATGTCGCGCACATCAACCCAGTTGAAACCGCCTTGCACCAGCGCGGGCAGCTCGCCTCGCATTATTCCCACAACGGCCGCACCCGCGGCGGACTGATTGTAATCGTACGGCCCGAGGATCGCCGTGGGGTGGATGATCACCGCGTCTAGTCCGCGTTCGATGCCTGCGAAAACCTCTCTTTGCCCGTCGCTCTTGGTCCGATCGTAGATCGGGAGACGACCGCGATCTTCTGCGGCCAGCGGACGATGTTCATTGATCAATTCGTTCACCGGAGATGACGACAGAGCGTGGATCGAACTGAAATGCACCAGGCGTTTCACCCGGGCGTCGAGACACGCCGAGACCACATTTCGAGGTCCTTCGATATTCGTTCGGGCTACGTTTCCGTCCGGATCCCCCGCAATGGTGATCCTCGCTGCGAGATGGTAGACGACATCCACACCGTCGAAAGCCCCTCTCAGCGCTGTGGGATCGAGCACGTCCGTCCTAATAATTTCCACGTCGAGTCCGTCCACGCCCCGGGTGTCATCCCGCACCAGCGCACGCACGGAACGTCCCTCCGCGAGCAAGGCTCGTACAAGATTGGCTCCCACGTGGCCGGATGCACCTGTTACCGCTACAGTCATGATCGAAAACTTATTAACACAGGTGGATTACAAGTTCGCCGGATTGTGATAAATTGCCGGACGATTTTGTAAAAAGAAGACGAATTCACTTTCGAGTAAGGAGTCGTGAAAATGAAACGAATCGTTCTTTTCTGCCTGACGGGGCTGGTGTGCGCGGTATTCCTCTTTGCTTGCGAAGAAGAAACGACGACTTTGGTGGTGGAGCAGATCAGCGACTACCAGGCGGATCTGCCCCCGGTGCCCAAGATTCCCAAGCCAAACGTGCCGGAAACGTACAGCGACGGCAGCTATTCGGTGTACGGCATTCGCAGAAATGTTTCGAAGACCATGGACACACCCGTCACGGTGACGGCGTACATCGCCAACATCTACCAAAAACCGGTATGCCCTGAGGGGATCACCTGCCATACGCTCATGCCGCACCTCTTCCTTGCTGACGATCCCAACGAGTCGTTGCACAGGCGATACCTGCGCCTGGTGGGTTACGCTCAGAGCTTCAAGGAGATGGAGGACGAGCAGGCGAACGACGAGGCGGGCAAGGAGAGGGATCTTCCCGAGGGAGTATACCTCCCGCCGGTAATCTGGGATTGGCGGCAGGGTCACAAGTACAAGATCACAGCCAGCTTCTCCCGCTCGTCGGGTGCCGGGTTCATGGACACTGACGGCCTGCTCGAATACGACAAGCACGAGTGCCTCGACTGCCCCGCCGAAGATGAAGAAGAAGAAGTCAAGAAGGAAGACGCCAAGAAGGAAGACCCCAGAAAGCAGTAAGGTTCAGTCCCGGTCGTTGTTCGACGTCTCGAGCCAGGTGCAAAAGGCGTCGATGCCCTCCTCCAGCTCTATCGTAGGTTTGTAGTCCAGCAATTCTCTCGCCAGGGAGATATCAGCCAGGCCGTCCTTCATGTCTCCGGGTTGCGAGGACAAAAACTCGAGTTGTGGCTCAACGCCAAGGCGCTTGCCCAGGATCGTTATCAGGTTGTTGAGACGAGTGGGTTTCGACGTTCCCAAATTGATCACTCTAAAGCCCTCGCAACGTTCCACGGAGCGAGCCATCCCGTCAGTAATGTCATCGATGAAGGTGTAGTCGCGGCTCGACCGTCCGTCGCCGAACACCTTGACCGGTTGGTTCTTGAGCATCTTTTTCGCGAATACCTGGATGGCCATTTCCGGACGTTGACGCGGCCCGTAGACGGTGAACAATCGCAGCACGTGCATGGAGATGCCGAACAGGTGATGGTAGGTGTGGCACAGGGCCTCTCCGGCAACCTTGGTGGCGGCGTAAGGGGAGAGGGGACGCAGCATGACTTCGTCCTCCGTGAGGGCGACGTCCGAGTGCCCCGGGTACACAACCGACGAGGAGGCGAAGATGAACCGAGAAACCTTGTACCGGCGGCAGTGCTCCAGGAGGTTCAAGGTCCCCTGTACGTTGACATTCGTGTAGAGTTCGGGGTGTGCGATGGACTGTCGGACCCCTGCCCAGGCTGCCAGGTGGACAACGGCGTCGAAGGATTCCTCGAAGACCCGATCCAGAAAATCGCGATCCAGAATGTCACCGGTCATCACCGTATGTCTGCGACTGGCCAGCGCCTTTCGGATGTTCCGGTTCTTGATCTCGGGGTCGTAAAAGTTGTTGAAGTTGTCAAGGCACACGACATCGCAATCGAGCGCGATGAGCCGTTCCGCCAGATGGGAACCAATGAAACCCGCGCCGCCGGTGATGAGAACTCTCATGGACGTAATCTCAGGATGTGGGTACGGCCCTGAGGGGTCCGGGGATCTCCGTGTGGCCCGGATCGGTGATGCGATTCTTCTCGTCGACGAGCACTATGGAGGGTTGGTATTTTGCCAGCTCGGCCTCGTTATAATCGCCGAAGGTTGCGATTATCACGAGATCGCCAGGGCTGTTCTGGTGAGCGGCCGCCCCGTTGATGCATACCACGCCGGAGCCCGCAGGGCCTTCCAGGGCGTATGTCTCTACTCTGGTACCTCGGGTTATGTTCCAGATGTGTACGTGCTCGTTGGGGAGTATATCGGCCGCCTCGAGAAGGTCCGAGTCGATGGTCACGCTTCCCTCGTAGTCGAGATCTGCATGGGTCACGGTTGCTCGGTGTATCTTGGACTTGAACATCGTCCGTCGCATGGGATCTCCTTATGCCCTGCCGCGTGCCGTTCCGTGAACGAATACAGCCGCTTTGGGCTCGTTGCCCCCAGCCAGTCGCGTATATACAGCGTGGACGTCACGGGTGCAATATGATTTATGTCATTAAAAATTGACAACACGGCGGCACAGCCAATAAAGTCTGCCACTTCGAAAAACGGCCTCGGGTCCAAATACCAGGATAAGGAAAATGGATTTACAAAGACTGGATGCAGAAGATCTGGAAATGATACTCGGCACCCTCAAGGAGTTCGCCGAGCGGGAAATGACTCTTGAAAAGAGGTTGAAGTGGGACAAGGAAGACGTGTGTCCCGTAGATCTCGTGAGGGAGATGATGGGGGTAGACGTGGGTCTGCACCTGGTGTTCATCCCCGAGAAATACGACGGGATGGGCGGTGGAGCCTACGATATCTACCGCCTGTGCTGTGAGTTTGCCCGGGTGGATCTGGGCATCGCCACGTCAATGCTGGCAGTGGCCCTGGGCACCGACCCCCTCCGCGTCGGCTGCACCCACGAGCAGAAACAGAACTGGATGACCCGCATCGCCAACGAGGGGCTCCTGGTGGCTTACGGGGTGACCGAGCCCGAGGCGGGTTCCAACGTGGAGAGCCTGAAAACCAGGGCGGAGCGGATCACCGATGACGATGGTAACGTGACCCACTACAGGCTCAACGGGGTGAAGCAGTTCATCTCCAACGGCGCCATCGCCGACCTGATCACCATTCTCGCAAAGGCCCCGGACGGCCCCACGTTCTTCGTGGTGGAGGCCGGCACCGAGGGGCTCAGCGCGGGCAAGCAAGAGGAGAAACACGGCATCCGCCTGTCCAACACCTCCCAGGTCATCATGGAGGACGTGGTGATCCCCGCGACGAACATCGTGGGAACAAAAGAAGGCGAGGGTATCAAGCAGTCCAACGAGGTGTTTGGATTTACCCGGCTCATGGTCGCGGCGTTCGGCCTCGGTTGCGGAGTCTCGGCCCTGGAGAAGGCGATAGTCTATTCCAAGGAGCGAAAAGCATTTGGTACGTATCTGTGCGAGAAGCAGGGGTACACTCACAAGCTGCTGGTCCCCGGGAGTGTGAAGCTTGCCGTGTCCAAGGCCTACATCGAGTTCGTGGCCGCTCTGCTCGACACGAGTGAGGTGGACCGACAGGTGGAGGGCTCGATAGCCAAGTTCTTTGCCACGGAGGCGGGGAACTTCACCGCAGAGTGCTCGATCCAGGCTTTTGGTGGATACGGCTACTGCGCCGAGTACGAGGTGGAGAAGATCAAGCGGGACGTTCGGATCCTCACCATCTACGAGGGTACCTCCGAGATCCAGCAGAACATCATCGGCGTGTTCCGGATGCGCCAGAACGTCAAGAGCAAGGGCGCCTTTTACAACGACATGGCCGATGAAGTAGAGGGCCTCGAGGGTGTCGGGGGCAAGGTTGTCGCCTCGGCGGCGCGGTTCCTGTCCGAGTGTTCGGTGGCGGCTTTTCGGAACAAGCTCACACGCAAGCAGCACGGCGTGTTCGAGCTGGCTCTCGCCATGACGGACGTGGAGACTGCAGTGGCAATGTGCAAGACGGCGGCTGCGGGCGATGACGAGTTGCTCCGCGCCCAGTCGCGCATCTGGGCGGCGGAGGTGGGGTTGTCCGTTCCCACCAGGCTGCTCAAGCTGTTTGCCGGATCGGGCCTCATCGACGACGAGAAGATGAAGGAATTCACTCAAAAAGCCGATCTCCCCGGCGCCATCGCCCTCCAGGCCGGGACCATGGACGACATGGACACAGTCGCAAAGATCATCACCGCCGACTGATCCGGCTCTCCTATCGCTCTCTCGGTTGAACAGGTTTCGTCCGGCGAGTATACTCACGCGACACAGTCAAGCGAAGCTACCCCAATCGTTTTTTGGACACGACCCCATCGGAGGCTGCGTCCATTGTAAGGAGGAATCAGTATGGGACTCTTTGGAGGAATCTCTCTTATCCTGGTAGGCGTACTCGGCGCGGCGAGCCTGATCATCGCCCGCAAGCCGGAGGCGAAGCAGCTCATCGACAAG
>JAUVAN010000289.1 GCA_030591725.1 Deltaproteobacteria bacterium | reverse complement strand
CTTGCCGAGGGTGGACGTGATGATGTCCACGCGTCCCTGAACGCCGCAGTGCTCGGGGGTGCCGCGGCCGGTCTTGCCGATATAGCCGGTGGCGTGAGAGTCGTCCACCATCACCATGGCGTTGTACTTCTCTGCGAGATCGCAGATCTTGTCGAGCTTGACCAGGTAGCCGTCCATGGAGAATACGCCGTCGGTGGCGATCATGCGGCGGCGCTTGTCCTGGGTTTTCTTGAGGATCTCCTCGAGCTCTTCCATGTTGGAGTTCTTGTAACGATGACGATCGGCCTTGCACAGGCGGATACCATCGATCACCGATGCGTGGTTGAGTTCGTCAGAGATGATTGCGTCTTCCTTGGTGAGGAGGATCTCGAACAGGCCCGTGTTGGCGTCGAAACAAGAGGAGTAGAGGATGGTGTCCTCTGTGCCGTTGAACTTGGAGATGCTGTTCTCTAGCGTCTTGTGCAGATCACCCGTGCCGCAGATGAAACGCACCGATGCCATGCCGAACCCGCGCTCGTCGAGGGCCTTCTTGGTCGCGTCGATGATCTCCTGGTTGTCGGCCAGACCCAGGTAGTTGTTGGCGCAGAAGTTCAAGACCTCTTTGCCGCCAACCGTGATCGCGGCGCCCTGCGGAGACTCGATGATGCGCTCGCCCTTCCACGTTCCGGCTTCCTGGATTGCGTCCAATTCAGACTGAATTTCACTCTTGTATTTGTCGAACATTTTCTTACCTCCGCCGCCCTGTTGTTGCAGGGCAAAGGGTTGTTTACATTTCGGAAAGGCAAGCTAACAGCTGTACTCCAATCGGGCAAGATGTTGTTGGTCGAAACAGTCTGTACAAGCCCTCCGCCAAGTTGTAGTTTACCCGCGAAAGAACACAACGGCCGTGCGGCCGATAACACCCCGCAATGAGGTGCATTATGGCAAAAGAGATCAAGAACATCCTGGTAACCGGCGCGGTAGGTCAGATCGGTTCGGAGTTGACACTCGCTCTTCGCGAGAAATACGGAAACGACAATGTCGTGGCCACCGGACGCAAGACCGAGCCCTCACCCGTTCTGCGCGATTCGGGTCCATTTTACTTCATCAACGTCTGTTCGCGCGAATCGGTGGAAGAGATTGTAAAGAAGCACGACATCGACACCATTGTTCACATGGCCGCCATTCTTTCCGGAGACGGGGAGAAGAACCCCGCGCTCGCGTGGGATGTGAACATGAACGGCATGATGAACATCCTGGACATCGCCAGGGATCACAAGATGGCCCAGGTGCTGATCCCCTCGTCCATCGCGGTCTTCGGCCCCGGCACACCCCTGGAGAACACGCCCAATGACACGGTCCTCAAGCCCACCACCATGTACGGAGTAAGCAAGGTCTGCGGCGAGCTCCTGTGTGATTACTACGTCAACAAATACGGCCTCGATATCCGTGGCCTTCGCTACCCCGGCATTATCAGCGCCGAGACTCTTCCCGGTGGCGGCACCACCGATTACGCCGTGGCCATCTACTACGAAGCCATCAAGAACAAGAAGTATAACTGCTTCGTCAAGGCGGATACCCGTCTTCCCATGATGTACATGCCAGACTGCATCAAGGCCACAATGGATCTGATGGAAGCGCCTTTCGACAATCTGAAGCATCACTCCGACTTCAACGTCGGATCCATGAGCTTCGACGTGACCACTCTCGCCAACGAGATCAAGAAGCATATCCCCGAGTTCGAAGTTTCTTACGATCCGGACTTCCGCCAGGCCATCGCGGATTCCTGGCCGTCCTCCGTGGATGACAGCGCCGCCCGCGAGGAGTGGGGCTGGGCACCCTCATGGGATATCGAAGGCATGACAAAAGACATGCTCGAAAAACTCGGCAAGCGTCACAAAGAAGGCAAGCTCTAGGAGCGCCAGGAGGAACAAACCATGACCGAACAAAAATCCACAAACATCACCTGGCACGAGCAGAATGTCACAACCGAGGATATTCAGAAGCTTCACGGACACAAGGGCGCCACAGTATGGTTCACCGGCCTGTCCGGCTGCGGAAAGTCGACCCTGGCCAATGCCGTTGCTGCCATGCTCCACGAGATGAAGATTTCCACCTACGTACTCGACGGAGACAACGTTCGTCACGGGCTAAACAAGAACCTGGGATTCTCAGCCGAGGATCGAGAAGAGAACATCCGCCGCATCGGCGAGGTGGCCAAGCTCTTCACCGAAGCCGCGATCATCAACCTGACCGCGTTCATCAGCCCGTACAAGGTCGACCGCGACAACGCCCGCGCCCTCCAGCCCGACACCTTCATCGAGGTTTTCTGCGATGCCGGCCTTGAGGTTTGCGAGCAGCGTGACCTCAAGGGGCTCTACAAAAAGGCCCGCGCCGGTGAGATAAAGGGCTTCACTGGGATCGACGATCCATACGAGGAGCCGGAAAACGCGGAGATCGTCGTCGACACCGGCAAGCTCTCCATCGAGGACAGCATGAAGATAGTCATGGACGAGCTGAAAAAGCGCGGTTTCATAGGCTAATCTCCAGTTCCGTTTTAACAAAAATCCCCGAAAAAGTTCTTCGCCGAAATAGTGTACTGTTTGGGCTACTATTCTTATTGTATTTTGGGATTATTTTGAGTAGGGTGCAATCAATCGGGTTGTACTAAATCACGAAAGGAGCCGACCAATGCGTTTTATCTCCATGAAAAGCCTGGTAATTATGCTTTTAATGACTATTGCATTTGCTGGATGCAATGACAGTAGTTCGTTTTCAGATGGAGGCGTCGATGGAGGTACCGATACGGACACAGACACCGATACCGACGTCGATACGGATACGGATATCGACACTGACACGGATTCTGATACCGATACGGACACGGACACCGATACGGACACCGATACCGATACGGACACCGACACCGATACGGGCCCTTGCGTGGATCCGGTGGTTGGAGATCCCACAGTCACTTCGGCTCTGACCGTAGCAGAGGCCTGGGGCACAACCAGTGGCAGCTACTCGCTTACTTTCTCGGAGGATGTGTTCAACGTGGACACCACCAACGTCACCTGGACGGCCACTACCGGCACGGGTACGCTGGACACCATCACCGCTGTTGACGGCGCCACCTACACAATTGATTACTCCGGCATGGCGGATGGCGATTCCTACACGCTGACAGTCACGTCAGGTGTGCTGGACACATGTGACAACGCCGTCACGTCTACGAGCGTCATTATTACCGTCGGCACTTGCGTCGATCCGGTGGTGGGCGTACCGACTGTGACCTCTACCGATCAGGCATACGTCTGGTCGACTACAGCCGACTCCTACACGTTGACTTTCGGCGAGGATGTTACGGGCGTGGACTCGTCCAGCATCACCTGGGCGGCAACCACGGGTACGGGAACCATGGGCACCATAGTCGCCGTCGATGCCGCTACCTACACCATTCCGTTCAGCGGAGTGGCGGGAGGTGATGCATACACCATCACAGTGGGAACAACCGTGATCGACACCTGTGGCAACGCCCTGGCATCGGCCGTCGTTATCAATATCACAATCGACACCTGCGTCGATCCGATGGCGGGTGCGCCGGTAGTTACTGCAATAGATCAAGGATATATCGCAGGTACGACCAGCGATTCTTATACATTGACTTTCGGCGAGGACGTTACCGGCGTGGACGCCACCAGCATCACCTGGACAGCAGTTACGGGCACGGGAACCATGGGCACCATAGTCGCCGTTGACGCTGCTACCTACACCATTCCGTTCAGCGGAGTTACAGGAGGTGACGAGTACACCATCACAGTGGGAACAACTGTGGTCGATACGTGCGGGAATGCACTGGCGGCTGTGGTGACGATCGAAATAGTAATCGACTTGTGCTCGGATCCGGTAGTCTGGGGAGGGCACCACTACTGGCTTTGCACCAAAAACACCTTGTGGACGGAGGCCGTCGATCACTGCAACACCCTCGGTGGCTACCTCACTATCATCTCCACTCAGGAGGAAAACGACCATATCGAAAGCCTGGTTGGGATTAACAACAAGGTCTGGATCGGCGCCTCCGATCTGGCGGTGGAGGGAATCTGGGACTGGGTCAGCGGCGACGCCATGGGAACCGCCATAGCCTGGGAAACCTATCAGAATTGGGCCGCAGGGCAGCCGGACAATACCGGTTCAAATGAAGACTGCGCTTATTTCAGGACGACCACGACCCCGTCGGCCGTGTGGAACGACGTGCCTTGCGACGATGCGGGAATGCTGGGGTATGTTTGCGAACATGCGCCGAAGAACCTCCTCGTCAACCCAGGCGGGGAGACCGGTGACATGACCGGCTGGACAATTACGTTGGACGGAGGAACCGGTTGGGCGCTAAAGACCACCTCCCCAAGGAGCGGAAGTTACGAATTCGGGACCTCGTACGAGAATTGCGCTCGCTACCAGGATGTCGATCTCCTGGCCCATGGGTACAGCGCGACAGAGTTGGATGCGGAGCCCGAGATTTACGTTCAGGAATGGATGCGCGAGGTCTGGTGCGACGACGATCACTACTTCATAGCAGTCTACCTGCTGGACGCCTCCATGTCCACGATCGCATCGTGGAATGTCTCGGACACCACTGATAACGGTGGCGCCTGTTCCTACGCCGATGACGACTGGTTCCTCCTGTCGCATACTTTTACCGGCTATGGCGCCGGGGTGAGGCACATTCGCTTCTGGGACGGGGGGGATGACAGCGAGGGGTGGGCCAATCACTACGGGATACGCATGGACGACGCGGAAGTGCTGGTCGTCGTTCCTCCGGTGGAACTGCTGACCAACCCCGGTGGGGAGACGGGCGACATGACCGGCTGGACAATTACGGCGGACGGCGGAGACGGTTGGGCGCCAAAGACCGACTCCCCCAGGAGCGGAAATTACGAATTCGCGACCTCGTTCAACTCATGCGTTCGCGAGCAGGTCGTCGATCTCCTGGCCTATGGGTACAGCGTCGCCGAGCTCGATTCGGAGCCGGAGATCTTTGTCCAGGAATGGATGCGCGAGATCTGGTGCGACGACGATTACTACCGCCTGCGCGTCGAGCTGCTGGACGCCTCCATGTCCACGATGACATTCTGGGAAGACTCGGGCAATACTGACAACGGCGGCACCTGTTCCTACGCTGATGACGACTGGTTCCAGCTTTCGCATTCCTTTACCGGTTATGGCGCCGGGGTGAGGTACATTCGGTTCGAGGACGAGGGGGATGACAGCGAGTCGTGGGCCAACCACTACGGGACACGTATGGACGACGCTTCGGCGAGGTTCATTTGGTATGAGCAGCCCTGAGCTATCGGCCCTCTTCGGTAGTACTCAGATCCACTGAGAAGCTAACGGAATCCCAACAAACCACCTTGCCGTTGGTAACGATGTCGTTGTCCTCGTTGACCTCTCTCAGATAGACGCCGGTCATCTCGGCCGTGAACATTCCGTTGACGTCGATGGAGGTGATATCGATGTCGCCTTCGTAGGCCATGTAGCGTGCATCCTTGCCGACCAGACTCCAGTCGTCACTTGTGTCCCAGGTGATGTT
>JAUVAN010000239.1 GCA_030591725.1 Deltaproteobacteria bacterium | reverse complement strand
GCGTACCCTCGCATTCCCTCTTCAACATACTCGGAGTAACCCACATCGTAAGGAGCCATTGTGTGGAGATACTGAAACCTGGCGCCGATGGTGAGGTGTTTCGGAATCTTCTTTTCAAAACCGGCGGTCAGCCCGATGGCCGTACGCAGGTTCGGTTCGTACGCCTGATCTCCATCATCGAAAAAGGTGAACCTCCCCAGGTTTATCGGCGCGACCGTGAGAGAGAGGTGATGCGATGCTTCATCGGCGATGCCCACAGAGGAGATGAGCATCAGGAGGCCGACCAGGATCAGCCGAGGTGGATGCCTGGCCATATACGATTGAGACGCCCACGGATGGACAATCGCTCGGAGCCGGGGATGATGTGGGAGCCCTCCAGGGGAAGCTTATCCAGCTCCTGCCGCCGCCGCCTGACCTCCTCCATGGACATCAGCTCCCCGAGCAACCTGTCCACGTAAAGGACGCCGTTGAGGTGATCGATCTCATGTTGCCACAGCACCGCGTTGTGCCTGTGCGCCTCGGTTGTGATTTTCTCGCCCTCCTCGTTCTCGTACGTCACCTTGATCCAGTTATTGCGTCGTACCTTGCCTCCCACACCGGGAATGCTGAGGCACCCCTCATAGCCGTCGACGGTCTCGTCCGAACGCTCGATGATTACCGGGTTTCTCGCAAAAATCGTGTACGGCTTGTCGGTCTTGTAATCGAGCATCAACGTGGCCACGCGAAGGGAAAGCCCGACCTGCGGCCCCGCAATTCCCACCCCGCTCGCATCGACCATGGTCCGGGCCATTCGCGCCGCCACGTCGGTGAGATCGAGCCGGGCCGGCACCGGACGCGCCCTGAGCCTTAGCACGTCCGTATCGGAACATCCTCGTACCACCACCTCGAAGTCCGGCTCTTGCGCCTCGATCAGTGAACTCTCCTCGTCTCGCCACGCCCACCCCACGAGCACGTCCGGATCTGATAGATCCGTCGATACCACGCCGCCTGTCCCTGTCTGGACAGGAGGGCACCTCACCGCGCACCCCGCCAGCGCAGCCGCGCCAACGGTGGAGGTGATCGCCAGAAAGTCACGTCTTTCCACGAGCTCCATGGCCGATCAAATAACATGTATCCGGACTCCGCGACATTTTAAAAAGGGTGTGGTAGCTTTCCGGATCGTTATGTCGGTGATTGTCCAAAAATACGGCGGCTCGTCGGTTGCAAACATCGACATGATCCGCAAGGTCGCAAAACAGGTTTGTGCCTGCAAAGAAGCAGGCGACGACATCGTCGTCGTTGTCTCCGCCATGGGAAAGACCACCGACGACCTCCTCGCCATGGCCAGTGCGGTGACTGAAAACCCGCCGAGGCGCGAGATGGACATGCTCCTGACCGCGGGAGAGAGGATCACCTCGTCCCTGCTCTCCATCGCCATCGCGGACCTGGGATACGAGGCGATCTCCCTGACCGGTTCCCAGTGCGGGATTCTCACCAACGACCGCCACTCTGACGCCAGGATCATCGAGGTTCGACCCGTGCGGGTGGAGGACGAGCGTGCCGCCGGAAAGGTGGTCATCGTGGCCGGTTTCCAGGGGGTCAGCTACAAACGGGAAATAACCACCCTGGGCCGAGGCGGATCCGACACTACCGCCGTCGCCCTGGCGGCCGCTCTCGACGCCGAGCGCTGCGAAATATATTCAGACGTGGACGGCGTCTATTCCTCCGATCCCAACCTGGTGAAAGACGCCCGGCATCTTCCCGAGATCTCCTACGAGGAGATGCAGGAGATGGCCGTCGCCGGCGCCAAGGTGCTCAAGGCCGGCGCCGTGGAGTTTGCAAAGCGGGCCGGAATCGCCATCTACGCCAGATCCTCTTTCGCCCAGGGGCGAGAAACGGTGGTGCGCAAGGACATCCCGGCAGAGCACCACGGCGTGCGGGCGGTGGTCTCCGAGCGCAAGGTGTCCCTCGTGACCTTCCTCGGGAAGGCCGTTACCGAGGATTTCTGGAAAATCATTGAGGCGGCCGAGTCCGGCCTGACCACCATCAAGGAGCTCCGGTTCCAGTGCCCCGACGGGCCCCAATCGTGGGCGCGCGGGTCATTTGTTGTCTCCACTTCTTCCCTGCCGGACTGGCCCGACACCCGGGCGCGCCTGATCGAAGCAGGGAGCGACAACCTGGAGATAGACGACGATCTTGGCGCTCTGTCCCTCATAGGTGTCGGTATCAACCGGGACACGGCAAACGTGATGAAGGCTACCCGCATCCTTCACGATCTGGGCGCCCCCGTTCACGCCCTGTCCACGTCGGGCTTTCGCATATCCTTCATTACGAACGAGCAGCTCCTGGACAGGGCGGTCACTGCTTTTCACAAGGCCTTCATAGAAGAATGAGGAGGAAACCTGATGCTCCCTCCAAGCATCGTGATCATCGACGACGAAAAGAATATCAGACGCACCCTGGGCCTCGTTCTCGAGGGCGAGGGATATGAGGTCGATGCCTTCGCCACGGCGGAGGAAGGGCTCAAGCACCTTGATTCGGAGCCCTCGGATCTCGTGATCCTGGACATCAAGCTCCCGGGGATGAACGGCGTCGAGGCGCTCCAGAAGATCCGGCAGAGCAACTCCGACTACCGGGAGATCCCGGTGATCATGATCTCGGGCCACGCGTCACTGGCCGAAGCCGTGGACACCGTGAAGCACGGCGCGACCGACTTCTTCGAAAAGCCCCTGGACAGGAACGGGATCCTCATCAGGGTCGCCAACTGCCTCAAGCAGACACGGCTGGCCAACGAGGTAAAGGAGCTTCGCGCCGCGGTCGACGAGCGTCACGAGATGCTCGGAGAATCGTCCGCGATGAAGAACATCATCAGGCAGCTCACCAAGGTGGCCCCCACCAAAAGCCGGGTGCTCATCACCGGCGAATCGGGCACCGGGAAGGAGCTGATCGCGCGTGCGTTGCACGCCATGTCCCCGAGAAAAGACAACACCTTCATCAAGGTCAACTGCGCCGCGATACCCAATGAGCTCATCGAGAGCGAACTCTTCGGATATGAGAAGGGCGCCTTCACGGGGGCTCACGGTCGCAAGCCGGGTCAGTTCGAGCTCGCCAACGAAGGAACTCTCTTCCTCGACGAGATCGGAGACATGAGCCTCTCGGCCCAGGCCAAGGTGCTGCGCTTCCTGCAGTCCGGCGAGGTCACCCGGGTGGGCGGCCAGCGAACCACCACCGTGGACGTTCGCGTTCTCGCTGCGACCAACCGCGACCTTGAACTCGCAATCAAAGAGGGCGCCTTCCGCGAAGATCTTTTCTTCAGGCTCAATGTAGTTCCACTCCACACACCACCGCTGCGCGATCGGCTCTCCGACGTGCCCCTCTTGCTCGAATCGTTCATCACGGATTTCTGCAAGGAAAACGGATACACCCAAAAGATCGTGAGCGATGACGCCCTTCGCCGGCTGACCTCGTATTCCTGGCCCGGCAATGTGCGCGAGCTCAAGAACATCGCCGAGCGACTGGTCATCATGAGCGGCGAAAAAATCGGCATGGAGGATCTTCCCGAGAGCATCGCCGGGGTCCGTCCGGCGCCCGAGGCGCCCAAATTCCAGGGGCCCCGCCCGACCCTGCGAGATTTCAGGGAGGCAACGGAGCGCAGGTTCGTGCTCGACACCCTCGAGGAGAACGAGTGGAACATCTCCAGGTCGGCACAGATTCTCGGCATCGAACGAACAAATCTGCACAAGAAGATCAAGACCCTCGGTCTGAAGAGAGATGACACCTCAAAAGTCAGTCGCGATTGATCCGTTCTCGGATTACGTGGTAGGTTTACAGGTTCAAGGAACGCTATTAAAAGGAATCCAGATGGCGGAAAACAACAAGCAAAAGGGCAACCCCGAAGACCCGCTGAACCTGACCGCCAAGCGCGAAGAGTTTCTCGACAACTTCTTCAAGAGGGGCGCACATTTCACGACGGAGCTTCTCGGCGAGATCGATTCCCTGCGCAAGAAGGTGTCCAACCTCTCAGAAGAGAACGCCAGCCTGCAGATTCACCTGGCCTCCGACGACGCGATCAAAGATCTGCTGACCAAGATCGAGAAACTCGAAGAAGAGAAGCACAAGCTGCGAACCCGCATGAAAGACGCCGACAACGAAAACCGCAACTACATCGACCGGTACGCGGTGGTCGAGGCCGAACTCGACGCCATGGCCAACCTCTACGTTGCATCATTTCAACTCCACAGTACCCTTGCGCCCGAGGGAGTGTTGAGTGTTCTGGATCAGATGCTCATGCAATTCGTGGGCGCGGCCAGCTTCGCCATTTTCCTGCGGCAACCCGGCGACGGTGAGGATCTATTGATCCCTGTTCACGCGTTTCATTGCAATGATGTCAAGGGAACCACTGTTTCCTGGAACGAAGGACTCATCGGGGAGTCGGCGGCCACACAGGTCAACTATGTGGGAGACCCGTCCATCAGACGGGAAGGCGACCAACCCCTCGCGTGCATTCCCATGGTCCTCGGAAACGAGACCGTGGGCGTGATAGTGATCTATGAACTCCTTGAACAAAAAGAAAAATTTGTCGAGATAGATTACGAGTTGTTTAAACTTCTGGCGTTGCACTCGGCATCGGCTATCATCGGCGCCGGGCTTTTTTCCCAGACCGGCGGCATAGCCGCCAGCCTGAACGAATATAAACGCCTTTAGAAGCCACGGAGGACCCCAAGGATGGCGGAATATACCTGTCTGGTCGTGGAGGATTCACCGATGATGAGGCAACTCATCACCTTCGCCCTGTCGCGAATCAAGAACCTCTCCGTAGTGGAGGCCGATGACGGCGTCGACGGCCTCAAGAAACTGGCCCAGGGACGCTTTGACATCGTAATCACCGACATCAACATGCCGATCATGGACGGTCTCAAATTGGTCAAGCGCATTCGTTCCGACGCGATCCACAAGGACGTGCCCATCATGATTATTACCACGGAGGGAGCGGAGGAAGATCGCCAGCGCGCTCTCCAGCTGGGCGCCAACTCCTACATCACCAAACCAATCCAGGCTCCTCAGGTAATCTCCAAGGTCAAAGAACTCCTGAAGATGTAACGGGAAAAGCAATGCGTATCATTGTCATCGGCGCGGGCCAGGTGGGGTCGGCCATTACCGGCGCAATGGCCACCGAGCACGCAGACGTGGTCGTGATCGATCTACGCGAGGACAAGCTCAAGGAGTTGCGGGACAGGTACGACATACAGACCGTCCGCGGGTCGGGCTCCACTCCATGGGTCCTCGCCGATGCGGGCGTGGAGTCCGCAGATATAGTAGTGGCTGTCACAGATTCCGACGAGGTCAACATGGTGGCCAGCGCCATCGCGGGGATGAAGGCTCCCCACGCAATAAAGGTTGCCCGCATCCGTGAGAAATCCTTTCTCGAGGATAGCGCTATCCTCGGAAAAAGTGGTTTCCAGGTGGACCATCCCATCAACCCTGAACTCGTCGCAGCTGATCGCATCACCGACATCCTCGATGTTCCCATCGCCTCCGACGTCGCCCTGTGCGGAAAAGATCTCAGGCTGGTAGGTATCCGCCTGCCCAACGGATCTCCCCTCGACGGGCTGACCCTCGCGCAGCTCCGCGCAAAAGCACCGGATCTCAGGATCCTGGCGACCACTCGCGTGAGGGCGGGAGAAACTACTGTTCCGCGAGGAACCGACGACCTGAGGGGGGGCGATACGCTCTATGTCGTGGTGCACCCGGAGGATCTGGAAAAAATGGCCGGGCTCTTCGAGCTGCCCTGGCGGTCCGCCAAGAGGATTACCATCGCAGGCGGTACCGGTATCGGAGCCCTCCTTGCCAGGCGTCTCGAGGCCGCGGGGCGCAGGAACGTAAAGCTCATCGAGGCCGACCATCAAAGGGCGCTGGATCTGGCGGAGGGGTTCGACAATGTGCTGGTGCTCCAGGGCAGCCCCACGGACGAGAGTCTCCTCCTCGAGGAAAACATTCGAGATTGCGACGTCTTCATCGCGGCGCTCCCGGAAGAAGAGACAAACGTCATGGCGGCGCTGAACGCAAAGCGTCTCGGCGCCCATCGGGTAATCGCGCTCACAAACAAGCTCGCATATATCCCGATCATCGAAAACGCCGGCATTGATGCTGTTGTCTCTCCGCGCGCCCTGGCCATCGGCACCATGCTCCACCACGCCCGCAAGGGTAAGGTAAAGGCCGTCATCCCTTACGGAGACGCCGGGCAAGCCGAAGCCATCGAATTCGAAGCCCTCGACACGTCCGACGCAGTCGGCAAGCCCCTCAAGGATGTCCGCTTCCCCGAAGGCGCAATAGTGGGCGCGCTAATGAGGGATGGAGAGACCATCATCCCCGACGGCGATGACGTGATAATGCCGGGCGACAACGTGTTCGTCTTCGCCACCAAACGCGCCATTCCCAAGATAGAAAAGATGATGAGCGTCAAACTCGGGTTCTTTTAGTCCGCATCATTTGTTGCCCCATACCCACGGAGCTTTTCTTCAAACCCCTTCCGTGTCCATTCTTCTCGAAACTTCCTGGAAAACTGCCGCTCGACACGGCGCTTCATACCGAGTTTATCAAATATTTCTTCGAGGGAAATTCCTTGCTCTCCGAGTCCCAAGTTACCCAGTACGCGAAATACTACCTTGTCTGCCGAGCTGATAAGGCAGTCTTCATCATCTGCTTCCACAAGATATGCCAGTGCCTCAGATTCACCAGGATCGAGTTTCTCCAAATAGATTTGTTCGAATCGGTCGTGAAAAGCCTTCAACTTTGAAACAGGC
>JAUVAN010000162.1 GCA_030591725.1 Deltaproteobacteria bacterium | reverse complement strand
TCAACAGCCCCGCGCGTCGGGCGTTATATGACAACCTGGAGAGTGTGGAAGGCTTCGTCGTACAGAACCGAAAGGATTGGGTAGCCGATGCCCGCGCCGAGGCGCCCACCGATCCCAGGGAGGCGACGGCAGTAGCCTTGGACGAGACCATCCGCAATGTGAAGAAGGCTGGGTGGCGCGGTAATCGATTCAAAGAAAGAGAAGTGTTCCTCGCCATCAAGTCGGTGCTTGGTGACGATCACACCCTTCTGGATGCAATCTTCGAGATCGTAAAAAATCAGCGTGACTACTGAACGACGCCAGATCGAAATCCAAGGCATACCGGTGGAGATTGTCCGGAAGGACATCAAGAACCTCCATCTGGCCGTCTACCCGCCCAACGGCCGAGTGCGGGTGGCCGTTCCGCTTCGCATCGACGATGAAGCCGTTCGACTGGCCGTCATCTCACGCCTCGGGTGGATTCGCCGACAGCAAAACAGGCTTTCGCACCAGGATCGCCAGTCCGAACGCGAGATGATCACCGGCGAGAGCCACTACTATCTGGGCCGACGATACCGCCTTGACGTCATCGAGCACGACGCTCCACCGATCGTGACCCTGCCGAACAATACGACGATGGAACTGCGAGTACGACCCGGAACCAGCAGAGACAAACGCGAAACCGTGCTTCATCAGTGGTATCGCCGGCGGCTCCGGGAGCAGATTCCGGAACTGATCGCCAAGTGGGAACCGGAGATCGGCGTGACGGTGGCCGAATGGCGCATCAAGAAGATGAAGACCCGCTGGGGAACGTGCAACGTAGACGCCCGGCGAGTCTGGCTCAACCTGGAACTCGCGAAAAAACCGGCATCCTGCCTCGAGTATGTGCTGGTGCATGAAATGGTCCACTTTCTCGAGCGCCATCACAACGAGAGATTCAGGGAATTGATGGACCGGCTGATGCCCCAGTGGCGTCTGCACCGCGAGAAATTGAATCGATGGCCGCTATCGCATGAGAACTGGAAGTACTAGTGAAGAAACGAATCCTCTGGGCCGTTAGTTCGGTGGGCAAAGGCCATCTCATGCACCCTGTTCCTGGCAACCATTGGGCCACAGGGGGATTTCGCGCACCGCATGGCGAGTATGGAAGCTGTCTTTGAACTGCTCAGAGCAGATTTTCCCGAAGCTCATTTCATACTGGTTGGTTCGGATGAGGGTGCGAAGCCCTGGATTCAGTATGAATGCTATCTGGAGGACCTCTATCGATACTTCGCCGTGTCGGACTTCGTGATTACCATTCATTGCCATTCCTCTGGATTATCATTTTGAACAGGAATATGTGATGGCGCATCGCCTGAGAGAGTATGGTACAGGTCAATTGGTCACGTTGCGTAACCATACACCGGAAGATATTGTCGTACTGGTGCGACAATTGATGGGCGGGCACGTTCCCAAAATAGAAGTTGATGATGGCGAAGAAGTTGCGCGCATCATCCTTGATATGGCACGTCAACAGTACGTGTAGCGCTTACGCAACAACGGTTTGCACCCGAGGTCGTTGGACGGGAGGAGCATCATGCAAGCTCAAAGTGGTACTGGTCCTTGGTGGGCAGCTCTCACCGTGTGGGGTGTGGTGAATGCCGTCAATCTGTTGCAGACGGTGGGTTCCTCTCGCGGGTGCGTACCGGCAGCATGGCGATCAATCACCTCCTCGGTTACGTGATGATCGTGCTCGTAGTCCCGGCGACGCTATCTCTGGTCGCTTTCGGACGCGCGAAAGCCGGCTGGCTGTACTGGGTCGGTCCGGCGGTGTATCTCGCCTTCGTTGCGCTCATGGTCGTCGTGGACTTTGTCTGGCCGGTCGAGTTCCGGTCGCCAATGCGCCACGGCATACTCGTGCCCTACCTCCTGCTGTTCTTCGGCGCCATCCTGCTGATGGGCCTGCCGATGTTCCACCTGGATCGGCGGTTGTGGCTCGTAACCGTCGCGACCACGATTCTGCTGCTCGGCTCGATGGGCGTTGCGATGCACAAGGGCGTGGGGTGAGGTATCGATGTCAACGAATCACACACGATGATTGCCAGGAAGACCACGCCGCAATCGCAGGTGTACAATGGGTTGAGGGGGATCTGGATGAAGAAACCCAACATAGTATTCATTCTGATCGACGACCTGGGCTGGAAAGACATAGCCTGCTGTGGAAGCGAGTTCTACGAGACCCCGAATCTCGACAAGCTGGCAAGCCAGGGCGTGCGGTTCACCGACGCCTACGCATCCTGCCCCGTATGCTCCCCGACCAGCACCTCGGCGGGTTGGCACCGGAGGATATTGAGTAGGCAAATATGGCGAGCCCCCGGTAAGCCAACGGTCCCGCCCTGCTGATGGGGGCGATCACCACCGATGTCCGTCTCGTTCGCTTGCAGGCGGACAGGGGTTCACATACTATTCCTGAGGTATCCGGGATGCAGCAGTTTTTGATGGTCTTCTATGTGGTTTTCTTCTCAACGGGTTTCATGGGCGGCGCCGCGCTCATCCTACTCAACATTCGTGTCAGGAGCCGACTGTCCCGTCCGCTTCTACTTTTTCAGCTTCTCTTTCTGCTCGGGACGGGGCTTATCCTGGTCTACTTTTCAGTACAGGGGAACGGCGCCCTCGGACGGGCAGTGGAGGGGATTCTCCTCGGCGTGATTATGTCGACGAACCTCGCCATATGGGGCGTCGTGATCGTGATTATCCGCCGCGTGGCGCCTCGGAGCCGCGGGAAACGGAACCCCGCCTTGGTGGCCCAGGTCCTTGCGCTCCTCGTAATCCTCAAAACCGCCGCGAACGTAGTGGTTATGGCAACGACGCCTGCGGCGGTGGCAGAAGACGCCTGGCTCCTGGGTACCCACCTCCTGGTGGCCCTCGCGATGGCTTCCTTCGGGATTGTGCTCCGGGGGCCAGTGAACCCGAAGGAGCCTTCGGCTTTCCAGCCGCTCCTCAAGGCGTACGGCACTTTAGCGATTGTCCTAGCGCCGCTCGGGTTCGTGGAGTACGCCCTGCAGTCTGCCGGGGTCCCCTGGCTCGAGGAGATATCCTTGGACCACGTCCTCTATCTCGCGTGGAACGTGGTCTCCATGAGCGCCGCGGTCCGGCTTTTTCGTCCGGGAAGTCAAGAGAGCGGCGTCCTAGAGTCGGTCCCCGAGGAGCGCGTTCGGGCTCTTGGCCTGTCCCCCCGGGAGGTGGAGATCGCGACCATGATCGGCCGGGGTCTTACAAACAAGGAGATCGCCGAGAGGCTTTTTATCTCCCCCGGGACGGTTCGCACCCATATCTACAACCTCTATCAGAAGGTGGGCGCCGGCAACCGGGTTGAGCTCCTGAACATGCTCCGCGGCTAGCCGCGACCACCACCGCGCTTGCTGCGGCGTGTTGCACAGCACCGATTGGTAGCCTTTCCCGGACGCTCTGCGCGCCGGAACAGTCTCGGGAGAAACCTCCCGGTCCCCGCGGCATACTCCCGCCACTCTCCTCCGAACTTTGTCGCCAGCATCCGCTCCTCCTGGGCGGCGAGCCTCACGTACTGTCGCACCAGCACCGGCCAGAGGATCAGCAGCGGCAGGGTTGCCCAGTCTATGAGCGCCCCGAGGGAGACCAACATAAGACCTACGTATTGCGGATGGCGCAGGTACCGGTACACCCCACCGCGCACGAGGGTCGCCTCCGACTCCGGTCGACTCCAGGCGGCGTAGTAGACCTGCGTCCACCCCGCGACAATCAAACTCCCCCCTATCAGGAGGAGCCCGAGATAGATGTAGTGACCAGTCATGCCGATCCACCCTGAGAGGGTGTGTCCCCAGAGCACCCCTACGGGGAGCTGCTTTCCGGTGCCCCAGAGCACCAAATAGAGCGAGAAGGGTATGCCGTACATCTCCAGGGCGTAGGCCGCGGCAAAGGCGAGAAAGATCCCGGCCGGTTTTCGCTGCACTCGCCGGTGGAACGGCAGAAAGAGCAGGAACGTCCCGATAAGTATTACCCAGAGCCCGGCTGTACCCCAGAGACCGTAGTATGACCACACTTCCCAACTCACTCGCTGCCTCCTCTGTCTTTTTCGATAGGTCGAGAGTGGCCCGTTCGGGGCCGGCCGGGTATCCGACATCCTTCGTAATCAAGCCTCCTCTGTGCCTGCACATGGGCTATGACGTTCTACGTAGGGTCCCGAATCTGCAAATCATGACGTTTGTCATATATGAGCCGGAGTGTTAGGTAGTTACTGTAGAGTCATCAATTCGTTCGTGGAGGAGCAGATGAAGGAACGACGAACAGCCGCCGTGGTGGCTCCGGTTTTCGGGATGCTCCTGCGAGCCTCTCCAAGGAGGGCGCCGATCACATCTATCCAAGAGGAGGAAACTCTATGATTCTGTTTCGAGTTCTCAAGCGGGACCTCCGCCGGTCTCGGGGAACCATGGCGCTCGTCTTTGCCTTTGTAACGCTCTCGGCCCTGTTGATGTCCGGGGGAGCCGGTCTCGTGGTAACCCTGTTTGGCGCCCTGGACGCGCTCTTTGAGGCAGCCCGGGTGCCGGACGTGGTTCAGATGCACACTGGGGACATCGACTTCAACCGGCTGGACCGGTGGGCGGCGTCAAATCCCATGATAGCGGCGTACCGGACCGACGAGATGATTACCGTCGACGGAGAAGCGCTCTATCTCGGAGACCGGGGGGTCTCGGAGGATGAAAGCGTGATGGATATCAGCTTTGTCCGGCAGAGTGAAACCTTCGACCTGCTCCTGGACATGGAGAACCGCCCCTTTCAGCCGCAGCCGGGCATGGTCGGAGTTCCGATCTTCTTTGCCCAGCGGGACGATCTTCAGGTGGGGGATCCGGTGACACTGAGAACCGGGGAACTGAAGATGGAGCTCACCATCGGCGCTATCATCCGGGACGCCCTGATGAATCCCTCCATTGTTCACTCAAAACGGTTCGTAGTGCACGAGGATGAGTACGAGACTCTCCGCCGGGAGATCCCGGAGACGGAGTACCTGATCAGTTTTCGGCTCCGAGAGCCCGAGAAGTCCGAGGAGTTCATCGCAGCCTACGAGGCGGCAGGTCTACCAAAGGTGGGAACCACGTTGGACAAGAACCTCTTCAGGACTCTGAACGCCCTCTCCGACGGAATCGTTGCGGCGGTGGTGATTCTCCTGAGCGCCTTGCTGATGGTGATCGCCATTCTCTGTCTCCGGTTCACCATCCTTGCCTCCATCGAGGAGGATTACCGGGAGATAGGAGTGATGAAGGCGATCGGCATGCCGGCGAGAGATATTCGCCGTATCTATGTCGCAAAGTACCTGGCGGTGGCGCTCCTCGCCTCTGCGGCGGGATACCTCCTGTCGCTT
Organism: Deltaproteobacteria bacterium; assembly: GCA_030591725.1. Lineage (GTDB taxonomy): Bacteria > Myxococcota_A > Polyangia > JAAYKL01 > JAAYKL01 > JAUVAN01. Next base: position 3,393 of record JAUVAN010000162.1, on the reverse strand, counting down.
CCGCTGACAGGCCTCCTCGCCAGGGATATCACCGTATACCTCGGGAGCCCTGAGACCGGAGCCCTCGTACCTGTGGCGGCAGCACTACTGGTTTTCGCTATCGTGGTGGTCTCCTGCCTCATCATTCTGCGCCGTTTCCGGCGCATATCCGCCGTGGCGGCTCTCCGCTCACAGGGTATCGGGGAACGGGGCGGAGCCGGGGGTGCTCCCAGGCTGAGACGATTGAAAGGGCTGGGGGTCAACGTGGCCCTTGGGCTCAGGGACGTGACCCAGCGACTCAGGCTCTACGGGCTCCTCGGTTTTATCTTCTTCTTTGCCGTCTTCATCATCATCGTGCCGGTTCACTTCTACACTACCATCACCTCTCCAAGCTTTGTCTCCTACATGGGGATCGGCCGGAGCGAACTGCGCATCGACCTGCAGCAGAGCGAGAGCATGGATGAGCGTTTCAGAGTTCTCGAAGCCGCCCTGGCGCAGGACCCGGAGGTATCGCAGTACGCCGCACTGATAACTTCTCAGTTTACACTATTTCGCGAAAACGGCGAGTCCGAGATCATCATCCTGGAGACCGGAGACCTCGACCGTTTTCCCCTGGACTACCTCCAGGGCGGAACGCCGGAAACGAGTGAGGAGATTGCCCTCTCTTACCTGAACGCCAAGGATTTGGGAGTCGAGCTCGGAGACACGGTGCCCCTCCTTGTCGACGGCGTCAGAAAGGATCTCACCGTCGGCGGGATCTACCAGGATATTACCAAAGGCGGCCGAACCGCCAAGGGCAGACTCCCGTACGACCACGATAGTGTTCTCTGGTACACGTTCGCGGTGGACCTGGCGCCGGGGGTGGCCGTCGCTGACAAGTCCCGGGAGTACGCCTCCCGGTTCGCCCCGGCCCGGGTGACGGACCTGGCGGGCTACATGGACCAGACGCTGGGGACCACCATTGGCCAGCTCCAGATGGTTACAATTGTCGCAATTGTCCTGGGGCTCGGCATCTCGGTGCTGGTAACCGCCCTCTTTCTGCAAATGCTCATCCGCAAGGACGCCGGGCGGATATCGATCATGCAGAGTATCGGCTTTTCCGTCCGTCACATCCGACGCCAGTACCAGACCACGGCGATCGCCGTTCTCGCTCTAGGCCTCCTGCTGGGGACGATCTTCTCGAACACCCTGGGGGAGAAACTTGTCAGTTTTCTCTGGTCGTTTATGGGAGCCGCGCGAATCCACTTTGTCGTAGCTCCCGTCAAGGCCTATTTCGTCCTGCCGCTCCTCTTTGCGGGAGCAGTGGCAGTCACTACCAGGATCACCATGTCCAAACTCAACAGACCAGTTGGAGGAATCAAATGAACGCGCTATTGAAATCAACGAATCTCAACAAGAGCTATCGAATCGACGCGAACAACGAGCAGCAAGTGCTCTTCGATGTCAACGTGCAAGTGCACCGCGGGGAGTTCATCTCGGTCATGGGCCCATCGGGCTCTGGAAAGTCAACCCTTCTCTACAACCTCTGCGGAATGGATCGGAGGAGTTCCGGGAGTGTCCAATTCAAGGATCACACCCTGGAGACACTCTCGGAGCCCCAGCTTGCCCGGGTGCGCCTCGACGAGATGGGTTTTGTGTTTCAGCAGATCCATCTGCTTCGAAACCTCTCGATCATGGACAACGTGCTCCTACCGGGCTACCTCAGCAAGCGCTGTCCGCGTCGGCTCATCGAGGAACGGGCAGAGGAGCTCCTCAATCGGACCGGCATCGCCTCCCTGGCGGACCGCTCGATCACCCAAGCCTCCGGCGGACAGCTCCAGCGGGTCGGCATCTGCAGAGCCCTCATAAACGAGCCGGACATCATCTTTGGGGACGAGCCCACCGGCGCACTCAACTCCAAGGCCTCGGCAGAGATCATGGAGCTCCTCACCGAGGTGAACCGGACGGGGACCACCATACTCCTGGTAACCCACGACGTTCGGGTCGCCTCACGAACCCATCGAGTCCTCCTGATGAAGGACGGCCGCCTGGTCAGTGAGAAGGCCCTCGGCCCTGTCGCGGACGGCAGCGAGGAGGTGACCGAGCGGGAGGCGGTTCTGGCGAACTGGTTGCAGGAGAATGAAGTGTGAATAGACCTGACCGCCGAGAGGCGGTCAGGGTGTTGCGTCCTCGGCAAACGAGACGCTCTTGGCCATGGCCTCATCTTCATTGGCCTCGCTCACCGGCTCGTGTCGGGCGCCGGGGTAGATCTTCTTCCGTTCTTCCGAAGCGGGCATCTTGTCAACGTCTGCTTCAGTCGTTGCGGCACGGACAAAGGGATCAGCCTCGCCATCATCCGCTCCTCCCATGCATGGAGCTTCTCAGCCAGCTCCGCCACCTTTTCAGGCATCTCCTTTGACAGATCCTTCGTCTCACTCAGATCCTCCGCAAGGTTGTACAGCTCATAGTGCCCATCCTCGAAGAACTCCAAGAGCTTCCAGTCGCCGTCGCGGACGCCGGCGCCGACTCCGCCATAGAATGCGAGGAGACCGGTGCCCACATCGTTGAGTGGAATGTACTCGAATTGAAGCGCTGCGTCGGCGAGAACATCGGCGCAAACGGGAACGCATATTCGCCGGTGAGCGAAAATCCGCCGCCGATTGTGTAGTACTGGATCTCTTCCGATAGGGTGGGCCCAAGAGGAATCTGAAGGGTTGGATTCGCCTGCAACGAAAGGCCGCCCTGCTGGGCGCTCATTTGAACTACCGCGCAGAGCAAGAGCGCAACTCTGGCTACGACACGCCTCATATAGGATTCCTTGCAGCCCTGTTTCATCGACCTACCATCTAGTGTATCCCGCGAGGTATCGATGTCAACGAATCACACACGATGATTGCCAGGAAGACCACGCCGGAATCGCGGGTGTACAATGGGCGGAAGGGGATCTGGATGAAGAAACCCAACATCGTATTCATTCTGATCGACGACCTGGGCTGGAAAGACATAGCCTGCTGTGGAAGCGAGTTCTACGAGACCCCGAATCTCGACAGGCTGGCAAGCCAGGGCGTGCGGTTCACCGATGCGTACGCATCCTGCCCGGTGTGCTCCCCGACTCGAGCGAGCGTCCTGACCGGTAAATACCCGGCGACCGTCGGCATTACCAACTTCATTGGCGGACACGCCATCGGGAGGCTGGTCGATGTCCCCTATCTCGATCACCTTCCTCTTGAGGAACTGAGTCTGGCTAGGGCCCTGAAGCAGGGCGGCTACGCTACCTGGCATGTCGGCAAGTGGCACCTCGGCGATGAGTCATACTATCCCGAGAAGCACGGGTTCGACGTGAACATCGGCGGATGCGATTGGGGAATGCCCAACAATGGCTATTTCAGTCCGTGGGGGATTCCGACGCTCGAGGACGGCCCTGAAGGTGAATAC
>JAUVAN010000437.1 GCA_030591725.1 Deltaproteobacteria bacterium | reverse complement strand
CGCAGCCTCGGAGGGCGACATTCCCTGCCGCAGTTTTATATCCACGTTGTCTGTGACGATGATGCTGTTGTCCACGAGCATCCCCAGCGCAACGATGAAGGCCGATATGGAGATCATCTCCAGATCGATGCTCAGCATAGGCATCACCGCCATCGCGATGAGCACGGACAGGGGAATAGCCACCGCGCTGATCAGCGAGGATTTCAACCCCATGAACAACGCCATTGCGATGATGACGATCACTACTCCGGCGAGCAGGTTCATCATGAACTCGTTGACCTGGCCGTCCACCTGGCGCGGTGAATCGTGAACCACGCTCATCTTCACCCCTGGAGGAAGGCGCTGCTCGAACTTCTTGACGACTGCGCGAACCTCCTGCCCCATCTTCACGATGTTGTGTCCATCCTTCATGACGATGCCCACGGCCATCGCCACCTTGCCGTCCATGATCAATCGGGAATATGGCGGATTCCTCGGCTCTCTCTTTACCTCGAAGAGATCGCGAACATGCACGACCTGACCCGTGGTCTTCGAGATGTCGATGATCGTCTTCTCGATTGCCTCTATCGATTCGTACTCGCCGGTGGGCTCGAGCCTGTACCGGTATCGATCGGTGCGGATGGATCCTGCCGGTATGCGCAGATTGTGCATCTGGAGCATCTGCCCAACCTGGTACGGGGTCAGTCCGTAACGGGCCAGGACCGCCCGCCTCCCCTCCAGGTAGACGACCTCCGGTTGCTCCCCCATCAACGAGACCTCGCCGACCGATTCCACGTCCCGAAGCCCGGACCTCAATTCCCGCGCGATCTCATTCAGACGAACCGGGCCGACGCCCTCCAGGGAAATTATCATCCCCGTTGTGTCGCCGAAATCGTCGATGACTTCGGGCTCCATCACGGCGGAGGGCATCCCGGATCGGGCCTCGGCGACGCGGTTTCGCAGCTTCTGCCACTCGATGTCGGTGTCCGCGTCGTACTCTACCGAAACAAAGATCACCGATATGTTCGCCCGGGAGATGGAGTCCATCTTCTTGAGGCTGTCCATCGACTCGAAAGCTTCTTCCAGCTTCTCGGTGACCTGCTCTTCCACCTTGCCCGCGCCCGGATAGATCGTCATGACCAGCGCCGTTGCGATCCTTATCTCCGGCGATTCACGTCTGGACATGCTGAAGTAGTTGAGGAGACCCCACACTATAATGACACCCGTCACCAGCAGAACCAGTGCGGGCGCCCCGAGGGACCACCGAGGAATGTTGAATGGGGGTCGAGTTTCGCTCATTCGGGCGCCTTGTCGACTCGAGCGGCGGCAGCTTCAATGATGGTGATTGGCTCTCCCGATCTCACCATTCCGCGAAGCACGTATTTCTCCCCGCGCTTCAATCCGCTCTTCACCAGCACCTTCTCTCCAATCACCAGACCGAGATCCAGCCTTCTGGCCTGTGCCGTGCCCGTCCTCGAATCGGCGACCATGACAACGGGGCTACCATCGACGTCGCGGCTCACGACATCGAGAGGAATGAAAATGCCATCGTGACTGGCGACGATTATCTCGGCCTCCACGATCATTCCCGCCCTCATGGACAGATCCTCATTGGACACCTCCAGGATGACCGAAAAGGTCCTGGTCGTCGGGTCCGCCGCATAGCCTATCGAGACCACCTTCCCCAGGAAAACCCGATCGGTCCCCGGCGCTCTGACCTCAACCTCTTGACCATCCTCAAACAGGTGAAGGTCCCGCTGTGGCACGGGCAGGATGACCTTTACTCTCTTGAGATCTGCCAGGATCCCTACCGGGTGGGAGGGGTCCGTCATGTCCCCGACCGCGCCCATCCGCTTGATGACCACCCCTGAGGCAGGGGACTTCAACCTGGCGTACGCGAGCTGCGTCTCGGCCTGCGACTTCTGTATCCGGGCCACGTCCATCTTGCTGAGAAGCTCATCCATCTGGGCCTGTGTGACAGCCTCCTCGCCCATCAACTTCTCTGCTCGCTTGAGGTGTGGATCGAGCGCCTTCACCTGTGCCCTGGCGAGATCCCGCATGAGCTTGTAGTCCCTGGAATCGAGGACAGCGAGCAGCTCTCCCTTTTTCACACGGGACCCTTCTTCGAAAAAGATCTTCGTGATGCGACCTCCGACTGTGAAGGTGAGCGGCACGATATCCCACGCCGCGACATCACCCGTGATCCGACGGTGCTCGTCGATGTGCTCCTCGACGACCGTCTCCACCTGAACCGCCGTGGTCGCCGCCACATTCTCATCTTTCCCGCCACCACCGGACGAACGCGAACACCCCGACACGAAAAAGGCGACCGCCATCACACCCGCGACTGCTTTGATTCCACGGTTCATTCCACGGCTCCCTTCTCCGAAACGCCGGACGTCCCAAGAGTGTCGATCACCAGCACGTCCATGAAATGCCTGGCGAGATTCTCCTGCTCTTCTCTGGACGCCCCGAGGGAGCCCTGGATCGTGAACCCCTCGAACAGGGCCACCCCCAGGCGGATATTGCGTTCCACCCTGCCCTCGAATCCTTCCGGCATCTCCATATTGTCGCGTTGCACAAGGCGAAGGGCTATCTCGCCGAACTTCCGGACGATCTGTTCGAGCAACCTTCGTCGCTCCATCTTGAAACGGTCATCTCTCAACACCTCCGGCATGAGCGCAAGCCAGATCCTGTCCTGCCGCGCCGTCTCCTGTTTCGATGTCTGAAACCGGAGAGCCACCCTGAAAAATGTCTGTGCCGGGGGAAGGTTCCAGCCGATAGCCTCCTCCACATCCACGTCCAGGGAATCCCTGTAGCATCGTGTGAACAGTGCAAGCGCCACCTCGGTCTTGTTGGCAAAGAAACGGTACACGCCGCCCTTGCTCAACTCGATCCTCCCGGCAATTGCATCCAT
>JAUVAN010000093.1 GCA_030591725.1 Deltaproteobacteria bacterium | reverse complement strand
GTAGCTTCGGCCGGTCGCCCGGATGAGCCCTGCCCTTCCGATTTCGAAATACTTGAGATAGTTGGCGTGATACACGACGCTCGACTTGTCCGTGTCGGCGTAGAGCACTCGAAACTTCTCCGCGTGCCACCGTCTGCCGCTCTCTTTTTCGACGATGAAGTCGTTTTCGAGCAGCTCGCCTATTTCGAATCTGCGTTTCATTGGAACGAAATGTTTAAAAGGTGAATGGACGAACGTCAAGTTCAGGGACGATCATTCGTCCCAACGTTTGAATACCACACAACAATTGGGGCCTCCAAAACCGAAGGAATTGGAGATGGCGATGTCGACACGAGCCTTCCGCGCCTCATCGGGAACGAAATCGAGATCGGCGAAGGAGTCGTCGATCGAGAGATTGAGGGTCGGAAGTATCAGATCTTCCACGAGTCCCCTCACGGTCATTGCGGCCTCGAGCGCCGCCGAAGCGGCAAGGGAATGGCCGAACTGAGACTTGTTGGACGAGATGGGAATCCTGGGTAGGTGTTCACCGAAGACGTTCCTCAGGCAGGCGATCTCTGTCTTGTCACCTACCCTGGTGGATGTCCCGTGACCGTTGATGTAGCCGACCTCGTCCAGCGCCACATCCGCGTCCTCCACGGCTCCCCTGACGCAGGCGGAGATGGTTTCCACCCTGGGGTTGGTGTAGTGGTGCGCGTCGGAGTTCATATGCTGCCCGATGATCTCCGCCATTATCGGCAAGCCGGCGCTCTGTGCGTATTCTGCGGAGGCGAGCAGGACAATGCCGCCCCCTTCCGCGAGCACGAACCCGGCGCGGTCGCCGCTGTACGGCCTGCTGGCGAGAGCCGGGTTTGAGAGGGATCGATCTCCTTTTTGTGACATGAGCAGAGCCCGCATATTTCCAAACCCGTAGAGGATTGCCGGGAGTAACGGGAGCTCCACGCCGCCGGCGAACATCACGTCCGCGTCGCCACGCTGAATGATCTTTGCCGACTCCGCTATGCAGTGGTTTCCCGTGGCGCACGCCGTGGCCGGAGCCATGACAGGGCCGGTGAACCCCAGCAGGATCGACGCCTTGCCCGCGGGCATGTTGGCGCAAATATTTGGAAGACAGAAAGGAGAAACCTTCAGAGGTCCGCCCTGCGCCAGGCCGGTCAGGTTGCTCTCGTAGGAATCGTTTCCGTTGATGGCCGAGCCGATCATGGCCCCCACGCGGTGGGCGTTCTTCTCGTTGATCTCCAGGCCCGCATCCTGTGCGACATCGTGGCACAGCGCCATGGTCAGGGGAATGAAACCCGCGTTCCACAGATAGACGTCGCGTTCGGTGAGAAAATCGTACGCGAGAGGATCGAAATCCGGTATCTCTCCCACCGCCTTTGCCGCGTAATCACCGCAATCGAAACGAGTGAGCCAGCCTATGCCGGACTTCCCTGCCGCAGCGGCCGCCCAGCTCTTCTCCATTCCATGACCGAGGGAAGTGGAGATCTGCGAGCCCACCACAACCACCCTCTTGTTATCCGGCTTCCTCATGAACGGTTTCCTATGCCCAACCTGACTGGAAAGCAAGCATTCCGGTTGAAACTAATACCAACAATCAAAGATCTCCCTTGAAATAACCAACGAGTTTTCCGTAGCCGACGATGTGCCCGTCAATGTTTCCTTCGAGTGCCGTCCACGAAGCGCCCGGCTCGAGAGCGGGAATCCTGTCCAGGGCGTATGCCCTGAAAACGTAGCGCTTCTCTTCGCCTTCGTCATCGCACGGAGGATCGTAACCGAGACCCGCGTCCGGGATTTCTCCCTGGAACCCGCCCTCGAAAGGTTGGTCCACCGCCTCCACACCCTCGGGTAGAAACTCCATGCTCTCCCTTGTCCCCCACACAAGCCAGTGGGCCGCGATCGGCGCGTCATCGTCCTTGTTGACCATTACCAGCGCGATGCCCACCGTGTCATCAGGCAGATCCGAGATCTTCAACGGCGGCGACAGGCCATCTCCCTCGCAAGTGTGCCGAATGGGGATCATGCCCTCGTCGCCGAACGCAATACTCGTGACCTGTATGCTCGGGTAGTCATCGTCGTTCGAGCAGGCCGAGGCCAGCCCGGACAGGACCAGTGCCAGTGTCAATGCGGCGCGCATGAGCTCCTCTTTTTTATCTCCGAGTAATTCTCGATCAGATTTTCCGAAAAAACGCTCCAGTCGTCGAGCATCTTTCCAAACTTCCCGGCGAGATCCTTGTTCTCGCCGATCAGGTTCTTCTTCTCCGATGGGTCGACGGAAAGATCAAACAGAAGCTCCATCCCATTGTCCTCTACGATGTATTTCCATTTCCCGTCCACCAGGCCCTTCTGCGCTCCGGGGACCCTGCCCCCGAACAAGACTGCGGCGGGCTTGCGAGAAGTGGACAGATCGCGCCCCTTCATGGTGCACGGAATATCCAGATCCAGTAATCCCAGGATCGTCGGCGCGACGTCGATGTGCGAGGTCGGGAAGGTAGCTTCCCCGCGAACGCCGGCGAGCTGCGGACCGATCATGGCAAACGGAACGTGGACGTTTTCCTGGTAGACCTTGGCGCCGTGCCCCCTGCTACCCGGATGCTGGCCGAAGCCCTCCCCGTGGTCCGACACAATCGCGATGAGGGTCTCCCCGGAGAGACCGAGCTTGTCTATCCCGTTCACGATATCCCTGATGCGATCGTCGATATAACCGAGAGCCCGCACATAGGCGGGAAACTCGTCGAGGGGGTTGTCCTCGTGTTCCTTGCACGCGTTGTATGGATGATGAGCGGTGAACATCTCGTAGAAAACGAAGAACCGTTCGTCTCTCTTCTCGTTCGCCAGATCCAGGATATGCTTGACGGCGAGACGTTCGTCCAGTCCCCAGGAGTCGCCCCATACATCCTCCCGCCCCGGCATGTCCCGCATATCCATGAACATGTCGAAGTCCCGGTGCTGGAAAAACCGCCTCTTCCTGTCGTATGCAAGATCGGCGCTGGTGATGAAAGCCGTGTAGTACCCGTTTTGGTGAAGCACCTCGCTCAAGCTCTCGCACCGGATGGTCGGGTTGATCAGGGCGATGGAGCGGTAGTCGGGGTACGGCAACTCCGAACAGAACAGTGCGAAAAACGCCTTCATGGTCTGAGGCCATACGGTGTAGTGGTTGCCCATGAGGATCGCGCCGTCCCTGTCCGCAGTACCCGAGAGGAAGGGCATCCTCGATGGATCCTCACGGATATAGGTGGAGGCCACGGACTCCAGCGAAATCACGATCACATTGGTCTTCTCGCGCGTAGCGCCCGCCATCAGCGATTTCAGTCGATCGCCCTTTCCACTGACAATGCTGGACATATCAAGATTGAACTCGTCCTCGATCTCGGCGTTCGACCCCCTCATCCAGGAGAAAGCCGGCTTCACGTACGACCACCCCATCTCGATCCCCGCGCTGCGCTCCAGGCCGAAAGTATGAATTCTGATCCCCCACAGGTGGCCGTTGATCAACCAGGGCAGCAACAGCACGCCCAGCGCGAACTCGATGACGAGCGCCGCGTTTATCAGCAGCTTGATCCTCGTGCCCAGCCTCTTCGCCAATCGGGGAAAGAACCAGTACACACCTGCCGCAACCAACACTGCAGCGAGCATGCACGTAATCTGACCCGCTCCCAGGTAATGGCTTATCGATGACCACATGGCCGGCGCCTCGCCCGCAACGGGAGTGGCTCCGCCGTCCGCCAGCTCGATCACTTCCTTGTTGAGAGGCCCACCCACGTAGATGGTTGCGAAGAAACTCACCACGGCAAGCAACGCGTGGGGGACCTGGAGGACCAGAGAGGTGATGATCACACCTCGGCCGCCGTCTCCTCTCTTCAGCCAGGGCAGGCACAGAATCGATATCAGCGCCGCGAGGATGGCCGCGCCGAAGATGTCGTTTCCTATCAGCAACAGGAACCTGGAGATGACCTTGAAACCGGACTCGAATCCCTCGGTTCCGAAGATATTGTTCCCCGCGAGGGCGAGCTTGAGCCCGAACAGCACTGCAAAAGCGCTGTAGAAGTTGCGAGTCCACGTGGAGAACAATCGCTGCTTCATTTCTCAACATCTCCGAGTCACCTGGAGGCGGAATTTATAGGAAGTAGTTACAATACTGTCCAGAGCTTATGGAGGAGTCTGTCAGGACCGTTTTCGCCCGCGAATGAGGAACGAGGCAAAGAACAACACGAAGAACACCGCTGACATGGGGGAAGGCCCAGAAGAAGTGGAGCAACCGCAACCATTGTCGGGGGGAGAGATCGAACCCGCGTCTGCTGTACCCGCGTCGCTCGCGCCGGCGTCGTCACCGGGAATCTCGCCGCAGTCCGGATCCGGCTCGTCGCAGAACGGGTCGCAGACACCGTTGTCGTACCAGCCGTTGATCTCGCAGACATCACGCGTCCCGTGGACGTCCTCGATCTGATCGAGGATCCATTCAGTCGCGATATCGACCCTGGTGCTTCCCGATTCGATGAGACAATCAACATCGCCCCAGGAGTGCACCGCGCCCTGGATCCAGTGATCGTCGGTGAAAAAGAACTGAGGCCCGCCGGAGTCGCCGCTGCAGATGTTTGCGCCGTCCGGATTGGTGGACACGTTGCTGAGCAGGAAGTTGTCGTCGTATTCGTCCAGGACAATCGTCGCCGACCGCTTGATGCCCGAGCCGTCACCGCCGCCAGACGTGATCCCGAAACCCACGGACTTGAGCTCCGCGCCGAGATCGTCGTCGGTTATTTCATTGCGTCTGAACCAGGTGGGTTCAACCGTGGCATCCTCCTTGAGCACAAAGATGCTCAGGTCGTATTGACCCAAATATCCACCCGGTTCGCTCACGAGTTCCTCGTACTCGGGATGGACGATATGATCATCGAAACCGATTGTATTGTCGGGATCGTTGATATCCGAGCCGAAAAACGCCACGCCCGCCGCCAGTATAATTCCAATGGGAATACCGTCTCCGCAGTGGGCTGCGGAGATGATCACCCTGGGTGTAATCAGATTGCCGGTGCACATGCTCTGGGGGCCATTGAAGTCCCCGCCGAGGGAAACTGCGGACGGAAATCCCTCCTCCAGCTGTCCGTTGACGATCCCCGTGCCGTGCACCATCGTCGCCGTTGAGAGATCCTCTTCTTCGCAAGCACAGAAGAAGCATGCGCCGACAAGCAGGCCGAACATCACGATAATACCATTTCGCATTTCTACTCCTTGATCGGATGCGTTCGTTCAATTCACACTAGCCTAGTTCCACGGTACCAACGAACGGGTCAATAATCTGCTGTTGACCGACCTTTTCGATAGTTCTATTACCAGCTCATGAGCGTTGTGATCATCGTCATCATGGCCATGCTGACCGAGAACTTCGTCCTCTCGAAGTTCCTGGGGATATGTCCGTTCCTTGGTGTTTCCAGACGCATCAGCACTGCCGTCGGGATGTCCATGGCGGTCCTGTTCGTCATGCTGGTCGCCTCGGTAATCACGTACACCCTGCAGCAGTATGTGCTCGCCCCCCTGGAGATAGGCTATCTCCAGACCATCGTGTTCATCCTGGTGATTGCGTCCACGGTCCAGCTCACGGAGATGGCCGTTCAGAAACTCTCGCCCGCGCTCTACCAGGCCCTGGGAATCTTCCTCCCCCTGATAACAACCAACTGCGCCGTGCTCGGACTGGCGGTGCTCAACATCCAGCGCAACTACTCACTTCTGGAGGTAATCTTTCACTCCATCGGCGCCGCCGGCGGCTTCGCCATCGCCTTGCTGCTCTTTGCGGGTATCAGGGAAAAACTGGACTGGGCCGACGTGCCCGACGTGTTCAAGGGCGCCGCCGTGGCATTGATCACAGCGGGGATCCTCTCCCTCGCATTTATGGGCTTTGCCGGCCTCGCCCCGTCCAATTAAAATGCCATGGAGATGATGATCCCCATGTTCGTGCTGTTGGGAGTCGGCCTGGTAATGGCTTCGCTCCTGGCGGTGGGACGCAAGGCTTTTTCCGTTGAGGTGGACCCTCGTCAGGAACGGATCAACGACATCCTGCCCGGCGTCAATTGCGGTGGCTGCGGATACCCCGGCTGCTCCGGATATGCCTGCGCCCTCGTGGAAGGCACTGCTTCTCCGACCGACTGCGCGCCGGGAGGCGCTGATCTCGCAATTCAATTAGGCGAGATCATGGGCCTGGAAATAGAACTGACGGAGCCCATGGTAGCGCTGATCGCCTGTGCCGGCACAGACACCGCGTCCCCTCCGCTCGCCGGCTACATCGGCGAGATGACCTGCGGCGCCGCCCACGCGATCCCCGGCGCGGGAAAGGCGTGCACCAGAGGATGCCTCGGTCTCGGTAGCTGCATCGAGGCGTGCAAGTTCGACGCCATCGTCACGACATCGAACGGCCTGGTCATCGTGCTCAAAGAGGCCTGCATAGGTTGCGGCGCATGCGTCGATGCTTGTCCCCGGGGCGTCATCAAGATGGTGCCCAAAAAGGAAACCGTCCACGTTCTGTGCGTCAACCCCGATAAACCAAAGCTGGTAAAGGCGGTTTGCACCGTCGGATGCACCGGCTGCAAGCTGTGCGTCAAGCAGTCCAAGCGCTTCGAGATCGATGGAACCCTCGCACATGTAACTTACTCCGACGACGCGGAGATCCCGGAATCCGCCGCCCTCGCCTGCCCCCAGGGAACGATCCTGGACAGCAGGAAGTATACGGTCGCGGCCTGGATCACGGACCCGTCGGCCCGGAAGGATTATGACAGCCGGTCCACGGTCTGGAAGGACGAGGAGAAGAAACGCAAAGCCGAATTGAAGAAGGCCAGGTCATGAAAACCTCCACCTTCGAAGGCGGCATCCATCCCCGCTACAACAAGGACCGTTCCTCCGGCGAGGAGATTCGGCCGCTCCCCGCCCCGGCACAGATCGTAATTCCCCTGTCGCAGCATATCGGCGCGCCGGCGAAGGCCTGCGTCAAGAAGGGCGACGATGTGCTCATGGGTCAAACCGTCGGCGAGCCAGGGGGATTCGTCTCCTGTCCGGTTCACTCCTCGGTGTCCGGTACGGTGCTGTCCGTGGAGCCGCGCCCCGGAGCGATGGGCGCACCTGTGGAATCGGTGGTGATCGAAAACGACTACGCTGACCGTCTCGCGCCCATGGAAGGTATCGGGGCCGACTGGGAGTCCGCCTCCGCCGACAAGATCAAGGACGCGATCAGCGCCGCAGGTCTGGTGGGCATGGGCGGCGCCGCGTTCCCGACACACGTCAAGCTCTCTCCCCCCTCGGACAAACCCATCGACACGCTCATCCTCAACGGAGCGGAGTGCGAGCCATACCTCACCGCCGACCATCGATTGATGGTGGAGCACAGTGACAGGATTGTCATCGGGATGAAAATCGCCGCCGTGGCGCTCGGCGCTTCGAATCTCATAGTAGCGGTAGAGCAAAACAAGCCCGACGCGGTGGACACCATGCGCAAGGCGACGCAGGGCGAGAGCGCGCAAGTAATGCCGCTTGCGGTCAAGTACCCCCAGGGCGCCGAGAAGCAGACCATCGACGCCTGCCTGCGCCGCCAGGTTCCATCCGGAGGTCTCCCCATGGACGTGGGAGTGGTGGTTCTCAATGTGGGCACCGCCGCTGCAATCGCGGCCGCAGTCATCGACGGTCGCCCCCCCCTCGAACGTGTAGTGACCGTCACCGGGGCCGCCGTCTCGAGGCCATCAAACCTGCTGGTAAGGATCGGAACTCCAATCCGCGCAGCCATCGACGAGTGCGGAGGCGATCTGAAAAGGACGGGAAAGCTCATCATGGGCGGACCGATGATGGGGTTCTCCCAGTTCTCCGTTGAACCGCCGGTCACCAAGGGCACCAGCGGGATCCTCTTGCTGGAGCACAAGGAAATCGACTCGAGGGAGCCGGATCCCTGCATTCGTTGCGGTCGATGTATTCGCGTATGTCCCATGAAGCTGGTGCCCACTGATATAGCCGCCGCGGCAATGAAGGGCACGCCCGATCAGATAAGCGCCGCCGATGTCATGGATTGTATGGAGTGCGGATCCTGCGCCCACGAGTGTCCGTCGCGGATTCCCCTGGTGCAGCAGATCAGACTCGGCAAGGCTGCGGTCAATGCGGCGCTGCAGGGCAAGGGATGAGAATGGGACAGACCGGAAACAAGCTATACGTCTCCTCCTCGCCACACGCTCACGGCGGAATCTCCTCGTCCAGGATCATGTGGACCGTATCGGCTGTCCTTGTGCCGGCGGCCGGATGGTCCGTGTACCTCTTCGGCTTAAGCGCCCTCATGGTCATTCTTTCAACGGTCATCTTCTGCGCCGTCTTCGAGGCTCTCTCCCAGGCAATGGCCCGAAAACCCGTCTCGATCCGCGACGGCTCGGCTGTGCTCACCGGTCTCATCCTCGCCCTTACTCTGCCGCCCGGGCTACCTGTCTGGATCTGCGGAGTGGGGGCGTTCGTGGCCATCGTCGTCGCGAAGGCGGTCTTCGGCGGACTGGGGCAGAACCCCTTCAACCCGGCAATGACCGGCCGCGTATTCCTGCTCATCGCTTTTCCCGGTCCCCTGACCCGCTGGCTGGTCCCCTCGGGCACGGGCGAAACCCTCTTCGACCATCCGGTGTCAGCATACGACGCGTCCGGATCGCTGGTGGAATTGGGCGCAAATAACATCGACGCCGTGACCGCCGCGACACCGCTGGGCCTGCTCGCAGAGAACGGCGCACACGCGGTGGCTGCGCTGGAGAACAGCACAGAGATCTTCATCGGTCAGATCAACGGCTCACTCGGAGAGACCTCCGGCCTTCTTCTCCTCCTCGGCGGCGTTTTCCTGCTGGCGCGCAAGATCATCTCCTGGCACATCCCGATAAGTTTCCTGGGATCGGTTGCCCTCTTCGCCGCCATCACAAACATGATCGACCCGGATCACTTCGCGGGGATCACATTTCATCTCTTCACTGGTGGAGTGATGATCGGGGCCTGGTTCATGGCTACCGACTACGTGACGAGCCCCATGTTCCCCGGGGGTAAAATTGCTTTCGGCATTGGTTGCGGCGTGCTGACAATGGTCATCAGGCTGTGGGCCGGTTATCCGGAGGGGGTCTCCTTCGCGGTGCTTCTGATGAACGCCACCGTGCCCATCATCGACAGGTACACGCGACCGAAGAAGTTCGGGTGGAAGAGACTGGCGGCGGCGAAGGGAGGCGAGTGATGCCCGAGACGCTCAAGATGCTCATCGTCCTCACTTTCATCGCCGGAGCGGCAGGTCTCGGTCTGTCCGCCATGAACGACGTGACGCGGGCGCCCATCATCGAGAACGAGCGTAACTTCACCCTGCGCTCCATCAGGAAGGTGCTGCCCGACGCCGAGAAGCCCGATCCCTGCGTGAAGATGGATGCTGTCTTTGACAATGAGCCCATGAACGACGCGATCTGTGTGGACGGGCACAAGATCTACCGGGCGCGCAAGAACGGCGAGCTGGTGGGGTTGGCCATCGAGTCGATCGGCGACAAGGCTTACGACGGAACCATCCTCACCCTTGTGGGGGTGCGCATGAACGACGGGGTGCTCACCGGGATCGAGGTTCTGCGGCACAGGGAAACTCCCGGTCTCGGCGCGCTGTTCTCAAGGTGCGAATACCAGCAGCAAATGGTGGGCAAGGGACCGGACGACATCAAGTGGTCCGTGAAGAAGGACGGCGGCGACATCGATCAACTCAGCGGGGCCACGATATCGTCAAGATGCATGCTGAACGCCATCGCAAAGGCGCAGCGCCTCTGGAAGGAGCGAGGGGAAGAGATCGCAGGGGCCGCCCCCCTCGAGGACTCACAGGAGGTGTGCGATGCCCGCTAACAAAACATCTCACCTCGGAGAGTTCTTCAAGGGACTGTGGAAGGACAACCCCATCATGGTGTTGCTCCTGGGCCTGTGCCCTGCCCTGGCGGTCACCAACTCCGCATACAACGGCCTGGGGATGGGCGCGGCCACTACCTTCGTACTGGTGGGGTCCAATATCCTCGTTTCCATCATCAAGCCCATCGTGCCCAAGAGCGTGCGTATCCCGGTCTACATCGTGGTCATCGCGGCGTTCGTTACCGTCGTCGATATGCTGCTCAAGGCCTACCAGTACGAGCTGTCCCGCAGCCTGGGGCTGTTCGTTCCGCTGATCGTGGTCAACTGCATCATCCTGGGGCGGGCGGAGGCGTTCGCATCGCGCAACACCGTCCTGCGGTCCGCTCTCGACGGGCTCGGAATGGCCCTGGGGTTCACCCTCGCGCTGTTCTTTCTGGGCGCGGTGAGGGAGATCATCGGCTCGGGCACCATCACCTTCTTTCAGATGGGCGAGACGGAGATCAAGTTCAACTTGCTGGGTAAAAATTACCCGGGGATACTCGTGATGATCCTCCCCCCCGGCGCGTTCCTCACCCTGGGATTCATGCTCGCAGCGCGAAACGCAATCCAGAAACGCCTGAACAAAAAAACCCGCTGACTCACTGCCCTTATATTGTTCATGATACAATCCTTCTACGTGCAAAACGAAGGTGGGGTGATGCGATACTTGTTTTTGATTGTGCTTGCGACTGTACTGGTTTGTGTCAGTTGCTCGAATGTTCCGGCAAGCAGCAACGGCGGGGACACGGACACCGACACGGACACCGATACGAACACCGATACCGATACGGACACAGGTCCGATCGAGTGCAATCTGGGAGAGTACAGCGGTGATTTCGAGATCACCACACAATCGGATCTCGCAACTTTCGCGGGATACACCTCGATCTCGGGAAGCCTGTCTATCAAAAAAACATGGTGCACCGACTTGAGCGAGTTGATTTGCCTCACCTCCGTGGGCGGGGGCTTGGAGATCACCGACAACGCGGCCCTCACCAACCTTGACGGATTGAGTTCCCTCACCACGTTGGGCTGGGGGGTGAGTATCACCTGGAACGACGCCCTCACCAACCTGGACGGGCTGAGCAACATCACCTCGGTGGATGGCTTGTGGATCTACAGAAACGACACCCTCACAAACCTGGACGGGCTGAGCAACATGACCTCGGTGGGTGGCTTGTACATTTGGTACAACGCCTCCCTAACCAACCTGGACGGGCTCAGCAACATGACCACGGTGGATGGCTTTTCCATTGGGTTCAACGCCACCCTCACCAACCTTGACGGGCTGAGCGGGATAACCGGCTCGTTGGGCGATGAATTGGTGATCATTGGCAACCCCGCCCTCACTAACCTGGACGGGCTGAGCGGCATCACCTCGGTGGGCTGGAAATTGCAAATAGGTTCATGTCAATATCAAGATGGAGGTAACGACGCCCTCACCAACCTGGACGGGCTCAGCAACATCACCTCGCTGGGCGGGAGTCTGGGTATCGAATGCAACCTTACCCTCACCAACCTTAATGGGCTGAGTGGGATAACCACGGTGGGGTGTTTGGTGGGTTGGGAGGATGGGGAGGGCTTGAGGATCATTGGCAACCCCGCCATAACGAACCTGGACGGGCTCAGCAACATCACCTCGCTGGACACGTACATGAGCTTGTCCATTGTGGACAACGCCTCCCTCACCAACCTGGACGGGCTGAGCGGGATAACCGGCCCGGGGGGCTGGTGGTTGGGCGTCATCTACAACAATGCCCTCACCAACCTGGACGGTCTGAGCGGCATCACCTCAGTGAATTGGATCCGTATCAGTGAAAACGCCGTCCTCACCAATCTGGACGGGCTCAGCAACATCACCGGCCCGGTGAGCGAGAGCTTGAACATTGCCTCCAACCCCGCCATCACAAATCTTGACTGGCTGAGTGGTATAACCTCGGTGGGCCGGGATTTGCGAATCGTGAACAACACCTCCCTCACCAACCTGGACGGGCTCAGCGGGATAACAGGCTTGGTGGAGGGGTGGGTGACTATCTCCGAAAACGCCGCCCTCACAAACCTGGACGGGCTGAGCGGCATCACCTTGATGGACAAGGACCTGCATATTGAAGAGAACGCCGTACTGACAAATCTGAACGGTCTGAGCGCCCTCACCTCGGTGGGTCAGGGCTTGACTATCTCCGAAAACGCCGTCCTCACCAACCTCGACGGGCTGGGTGCTCTCAACTCAGTGAACTATGAATTTGACATCTACTCCAACGTCGGACTTCCCGACTGCGAGGTGTGCGACCTGCTG
>JAUVAN010000287.1 GCA_030591725.1 Deltaproteobacteria bacterium | reverse complement strand
TGCTCCGATTAATGTTGTGAGAACATTTTTGGATAGACGATGCATGCTTGTCTCCTTGGCTTACCCTTTGAAACCCGTCATTTTATACCCGGGACCGAAAAAACGCATCCTGAATGTAAACAAGATGATTTTCTTATTACGGTACCTGCTTCTACTTAGAAGCGATTAATGCACTATCTTTCCGATTTTTTATTATGAAAATGAAAAGGGTTGCTATTTCAGGAATTGATCGAGGTAGCGCCCGGTGAGCGATCGTTTAGTGCGAGCCAGCTTCTCCGGTGTGCCGCAGGCCACGATCTTGCCCCCTCTCTCTCCCCCGCCAGGGCCGAGATCGATCACCCAATCAGCGCATTTTACCACATCGAGGTTATGCTCGATGACAACCACCGTATTTCCCTGATCCACGAGTCGGTGCAGCACCTCCAGGAGCTTCTTCGTGTCGTCGAAATGCAGCCCGGTCGTCGGTTCGTCCAGCACGTAGAAGGTCCTGCCCGTATCTCGCTTTGCCAGTTCTCTCGACAGTTTGATTCGCTGCGCCTCTCCACCGGAGAGAGTGGTGGCCGGCTGTCCGATCCTGACGTAGCCCATCCCCACGTCTTCCAGTGTTCCGAGAATCTTCGCCAGTCGGCGGTGTGCGGAAAACATCTCCAGCGTTTCGGATACCGTGAGATCCAGGATCTCCTTGATGTTGCGGCTCTTGTACCGCACACGGAGCGTGGCGTCGTTGTACCTCCGGGATCCGCACGCCTCGCACTGCACGTATACATCAGCGAGAAAATGCATCTCCACCTTGACCATCCCGGCGCCGCCGCAAGCCTCACAGCGCCCGCCTCGAACGTTGAAGCTGAACCTCCCGGGATCGTAACCGAAGGCTCGGGCCTCCGGTGTCATGGACATCACCTTGCGGATCTCATCGAAGGCCTTGGTGTAGGTGGCGGGGTTCGAGCGGGGCGTTCGTCCGATGGGTTTCTGGTCAATATGAATCACCTTGTCCAGCTGCTCGACACCCGTGAGCTCGCGATACGGCCCGGGCTGAACCATGGCGCGATGAAGCTTCTTTTGCAGCGCGGGCAGAAGGGTCATCGAAAGAACAGAACTCTTCCCCGCCCCGGAAACACCCGTGAAGACCACGAGCTCTCCCAGGGGGATCTTGATGTCGATATTCTTGAGATTATTCAGCGTGGCGCCCCTCAGATCGATCCAGCCTCGCGGTTTGCGCCTTTTTGGAGGTATGGGAATCTGGGCGGAGCCGCTGAGATAAGAGCCCGTGACGGATTGTGCGCACCGAGCGATCTTGGCCGGCGTCCCCTGGCAAACGACGAGTCCACCCTTCGGACCGGCGCCCGGTCCGAAATCCACCACGTGGTCCGCGCGCTCGATGGTGCCCCTGTCATGCTCCACGACGATCACTGTGTTGCCGAGATCCCGCAGTACTTCCAGGGCGTCGAGCAACCTTTGCCCATCCCCCGGGTGCAGCCCGATGGACGGCTCGTCGAGCACGTACAACACCCCGGACAGCTCCGATCCCAGCTGGCTCGCCAGGCGTATGCGCTGTGCCTCGCCACCCGAGAGGGTCGGCCCCAGTCGATCGAGGCTGAGATACGACAATCCGACGTTCGTCAGGAAATCGAGTCGCGTGCGTATTTCCTTTGTCAATTCCTGCGCGACGACCTTGCGCGCACCTTCCAGTCGGAGTCCGTCAAACCACTTCGCCGTGTCCTGCACGCTCATTGACGTGGCCTCATTGATCGGCATGCCGCCCACCAGCACGGACCTGGACTGGGGACGAAGCCTGGTACCATCACAATCGCTGCACGGGACGTTGGACAGGAACCGCTGGTAGTACTCTCGCATCTTCGGGGAGGTTGTTTGCTGGAGGCGGCGCATAAGGGTGTTTGAGACTCCCTCGAACTGCATCGAGTGACGGAAATCGCTTTTGGTAGTGCTCCAGTGAACCTTGATCTCCGCGTTTCCCGAGCCGTAGAGCACCAGGCTGCGCACTCGCGCGGGCAACTTTTTCCACGGTATTTCGAGGTCCACGCCCATATCCCGTTCGAGGGCCTCGAAGATCCTCGCGTTCCAGCCTTGATCACGCTGGATCTGGCTCGCAAACGGAATGACGGCGCCTTCCCAGATGGACAGATTCCTGTCGGGAACGACCAGATCCGGATCCATTTCCAGCCTCGTGCCGAGACCGTTGCAGGATTCGCACGCGCCCAGAGGCGTGTTGAACGAGAACGATTGTGGGGATAGCTCGGGAAAACCGACGCCGCAATCCGCGCAGTGTCGCCTGGAAGAAAACCGCCGCTCTCCGGCGCCCTCGACCGCCACAATGATCTCTCCGCCGGATTCCGAAAGAGCCGTCTCCACCGAATCCGCCAGCCGCGAAATATCGGTCTTGCCCATTACGAACCGATCGACGATGAGCTCCAGGTTGTGCTTCCTGTTCTTTGCCAGATTCGGAAACGCCTCGTCGAGTCTTCGCTCCTCGCCGTCCACACGGATCCTGACGAATCCGCGCTCTTTAGACCTTTCGAAGACCTCCCTGTGCGTGCCCTTCCGGTTGCTGACCAGTGGCGCCAGCAAGCTCGCCCGGACCCCTCCCTCGAGCTGGTTTAGCTCGTCCACGAGCTGCTGTGAGGTGAACGCCGCCACCTTTCTTCCGCAGAGGTGGCAGTGCTGTACTCCGGCGCGGGCCCAGAGAACTCGCATGTAATCGTATACCTCCGTGATGGTCCCCACGGTGGAGCGCGGGTTGGCCGAGGCCGCCTTTTGTTCGATGGCGATGGTCGGCGACAACCCGCTGATCTTGTCGTAGCGCGGCTTTTCGAGTTGTCCGAGGAACTGCCTTGCGTAAGACGACAGGGACTCGACGTAACGACGCTGTCCCTCGGCGTAAAGCGTATCGAACGCGAGGGACGATTTTCCAGACCCGGAGACACCGGTGAACACGATGAGCCGGTTTTTGGGGATGCGCAGTTCCTCGATCCTGAGGTTGTGCTCCCTTGCACCCTTGATGTAGATGCTCTCCCTCTTCATGGTGCTCAGTCCACGAGAATTGTCGATGGATCGCCGGACGCTATTCTGGCCCGTCCAAGGTGGATGAGCCTCAGGATCAGACGCCGCAGGGGATCGCGCTCCAGCGCCGGATGAAGCGGGCCGTCCGCGCTCACCTGCATGACAAGACTCAAGTCCGAAACCGCGCCGAGGATCAGTTCTTCTTCACCGCTGTTGATCACCCGGTCCGTGAAAGCCGCCGCCTCATCGGGCGTCACGGAAGCCGCGCTGGGATCCTTTCCACTTGCCACGTTGGCGAGCGCGGTCATCACCAGTGTGCTTCCACATACTTCCCCACGGTCATCGATGGCGGACGGATCCCACCCGAGCCTGTCGCAGGCGAGATCGGCCAGCTGTTCAGCCTCTTCGAGCAGCGCCTCGGCGCGGCCGAGTTGCGCAGGATCCGCGAAGGCGACCAGCTCACCGGGAAGCGGATCCATTGTCACTGGTGAAAGATCGCGCCCCTCGTCCAGCGGAGGCTACCTTCCGGG
The DNA here is from genome assembly GCA_030591725.1 of Deltaproteobacteria bacterium. GTDB lineage: Bacteria > Myxococcota_A > Polyangia > JAAYKL01 > JAAYKL01 > JAUVAN01. The sequence goes on along the minus strand of JAUVAN010000287.1, from coordinate 2,086 downwards.
AATGTTCCGGGCAAGGGATTGCAGAATCACGTCCAGCGGGGGATCCATACGCAAACCCTGCGCCATTTTTGTATCGAGCCGCTTATCCGCCAGCACCTTCCTCGCGCGCTGTCGCAACGGAATCAACATTCCCATTCCGGCCTGGAGTATCGTGGCGGGCGCCAGGTAGGCGAGGGCCTTCGCACCCATCGCGACGTCGTCTCCGGCCACCATCCAAAGGCCCAGGGCGAGGATGTTCCTTGCCCATCGCGTCGAGCGCGCCACCTCCTCCGTGTCACCCAGATCGCAATGAGTGCCCGTCAGAAACAGGCTTGTCATGGCGCTGAGGTCTGCCGGAAGTCGCTCGGATTTCGCCTGAAACACCGGATTGTCGGACTGCTGGAGGAACCCGAGCGCCCGCTCAAGGAGGTCGTTGCCGGCAAGGTTCTCCGACACGATGGCCGACGTCTGGAAATCCGGGGTGGTGAGGTATTGCGGGTCCGTGGCTGCAGCCAACATCTGTTTGACCTGTTTCGGATCTCTGGGGCTCAGAATCGCGAGCCCGTCCTCCAGGCTGCCGAACCCGAGATCAGCCAGTCTCCCGCCGCGCCACCTGAAAGCCGTCTCCTGCAGATCAGACGGGAGATCGTGCCGGACACATTCGAGCTCGGCCTGGTATTCCTCGAACGGTTTGTTTATCAAACCCGCCACGATTTGCCTTACCATATCCGGCACACCGTCCGGGTCCGGTATCTCGATGAAATAATAATTGTCGGGACACGCAATCAGGTCGGACCCCTGCGCCGCAGGAACCTCGTCGTCCTTGTCTTCCCTCAGGTGAACAACCACATGTCGTTTGAGAAGAAGGGTTTTTAGCTCGTTTCCGAGTTTATCGTAGGCTGCCTGCGCTCCTTGGAGTCCAGTCGACACAAGGGGCCTCACGAACTCCTCGATGGCGTTCAGATCGGGAATGTCCCCTTTCCAGCAGGCGAGATCGACGACGCCTTCGATCTGATCCTTTCGGGCCATGGTCAGGAGATCAGCCCTTTGCTCGTCGTCCGCCTCCCGATGCAGAATTAGAAAATCATGAGGGGCGAGCTTGCCCACCATCGCCAGCGGATCGTCCGCGTTGCGCAATCTCTTGAGAAACGCTTCCACTCCCTCGGGGGATCCGGGTGTTTCAACCAGTGCTGTGGTTTTGATCTTTTTCATCGGGGGCATTGTACAGATCTTTCATCCGTACACCATTGTTTCTCAACAGAAGAGAAGTTTACGGTTGTCGCCCGCGTGACGGCGGACCTGTTACTTCCCCGCGTCGACTCCCGCGTCGGGTTGGGGTGGTGGGTTGAGTGTGCGTGCAAGACGGAAGCCGAATATCAGCGCTCTCAAATCAAAACCCCATGCAGAATGATGCGCTGCCCGACAATAACACGCTTCGGTTATATTACCTGCCCCCTTAACAGTACGTCGCTCGTCTTGATCTATGCCCGCCCCCTGAGGATCGGTAAGAGGTCCTTCAATACCTGCATTGTCCGACATGCTAAGCCCTGTAAACACGTAATCAATCCATTCCGAAGCATTACCGAACATATCATACAGCCCCCAGTCGTTGGGTTGTTTGCCGCACACCGGGTGCAATTCATCGCCGGAATTGTTGCAATACCACGCAATGGGTTCGACCGAAGGGTCTTCCTGGCAAGAGTTGCCATCAGTAGTCACATCCCCAATGTAGTTAGCCGTAGTTGTGCCCGCCCGAGCCGCGTACTCCCACTCAGCGCTTGTAGGCAATCTATATCCCGGGCACTCGTACCAGTTGGCATACCGGTGCGGATCGCCTGTGCAGATATATGTGTCACTATAATCAGAGGCACCGCAAATATCCCATTCTATGGGACACCCACTTCCGACGGTGCCCTGGCAATCCGTGAGGTCATAGCAAGAATCCAGGCCTTCGGCGACAGACAGTGTATTGGCGTAGGCGGCTGCCTCCAGCCAGTTAATAAACACGACAGGCTTTTGAGACCCCAGGTCTCGTGACGGATTCAAAAAACCCGCAGCCTCCCATTCGGTCTGGGTGACCTCATGCCGAGAAATGAGAAATGGAAGC
>JAUVAN010000005.1 GCA_030591725.1 Deltaproteobacteria bacterium | reverse complement strand
GATCAGATGCTGGCCAAGGATCCCCAGAAACGAATAGGCACCATGGAAGAGGTCGCCACGGCCCTCAGGGAGATCTCCATGGCAGAAAACGCCTGAGTTTTGATATTAAAAAGAGAGCATATCTCACAAGCCGGCAAAGGAGAGGTTATGAAGAGCCTGAGAAAAGAACTGTGGTTCCAGGTGGAGACAAGGCGGGATTATATCAACATCACCGACAAGGTGCAGGCGGCGGTGGACGAGAGCGGTGTCGCAGAAGGGCTCTGCCTGACGAACGCCATGCACATCACTGCCAGCGTTTACATCAACGATGATGAGTCGGGGCTCATCCGCGACTACGACGACTGGCTCGAGGGGTTGGCTCCCCACGAGCCGATCGATCGATACCGGCACAACCGGACCGGTGAGGACAACGGTGACGCGCATCTCAAGCGTCAGGTGATGGGCCGGGAGGTCGTGGTTGCCATCACCGAAGGTCGTCTGGATCTCGGGCCGTGGGAGCAGATCTTCTACGGCGAGTTCGACGGACGTCGTAGAAAACGAGTGTTGATCAAGATCATCGGCGATTAGAGGCTTTGTCAGCAGCGACGATCGGTAACAACAGGGAAAAGATGGAACCCCGACCCTTTTCGCTATCGATCATTATGGTGCCGTTGTGTTCCCGCGCTATACGCATGGCCATGGCCATGCCTACTTCACTGCTATCCGAATTGGTAGTCCCGGTGGGTTCGAAGACGCGATCCAGCATATCACGGTCGATGCCGGGTCCCGTGTCGGCTACCGAGATGCGGACGGATTGTCCGGGCTCCAGGGGTCTTCGGGAGCTGCCCGCCCCGGTTGAAAGCCCGATGATCCTGACGGACACGACCAGTTCCCCTCCGGTCTCTTTCATCGACTGATAGCCATTAGTGCACAGGTTCATGATCGCCTGGTGGAGTTGGGTTGGATCTCCCATAACGAAGGCTTCGTCCTTTAGAAGCTGCCGCTTCAGGGATATGGGGGCGGGCAGGAATGACTCGACGAGGGTCAACACCCGCTCCACGAAGGGGCCTATTTCGATCATCTCCCGTTGGGGGTCCGAGTGTCTTCCGAGCTCGAGCATTTGATCGACGATGTCCCGAGCCTTGTTGGCGGCGGTGAGGACCTCGTTGAGGTCTCTCTGGATCTTGTGCTCCACGGGCAGGTCCTCTCTGGCGGCCGAGGTGAACCCGATGATCGCAGTGAGCAGGTTATTGAAGTCATGGGCGATGCCGCCGGTCATGGTTCCGATGGCTTCCATTCGTCGGGTACGCCTGATCTCTTCGGTCCGGCTCTCGATCTCCGCTTCCAGCTCTTTGAATGAGCGCTGGAGCACTTCGCGGGCGCTTTTTTGCTCCGTCAAATCCCGTATCAGAACTATCCAGCCCCGGTGAGCGGAATGAGACGTGACGATCGAGACGGATATGGACAGGAATCTATCGCTCCGAGTTCGGTCGCGAACGGTCATCTCCCCGTTTTTCTTTTCCTTGAGGGAACTCCAGTTTTGCAAGATCGCATCTACCTCAGATCCCTCGGCCGTATTCGCGGTGACGCCGAGCATGGATTGAGCGGCCGGGTTGACTCGTTGTATCAGACTATTTCGATCCACCAGAACGATGCCGTCACGGATATCCTCGAAGATCTCCTCGGCCACGCGCACCATCCCGCCGGACAGGAAGTCGAATTTTTTTGCGGCGTATATCACAAAGGGAATAAGAAGAAGCGACGTGCACGAGCTCAACCTGACAGTGCTCCAGATTCCATCGGTGAAAAAGATCATGATCTCGAGCGATGCCGAGGTGGCCAACACGAGGAGCACTCCCGAGGCGATTATTCTCAAGGATTTGCGGATGATGGTTACATTGGACAAATAGGATTGACGAATGGAGAGCACAACTACCATCATGCCGGTCGTCAGGGGAATCGCCGAAAAGAAAATGAAATGCTCGGTGGAGATATCCGAGGTTCCCCACTCCCCGTATTTTATCCCGGCCAATCCCAGATCCGTCGTGACGTAGACAAGTACGCCGACCAGGGAGATACCCGCGAAGAGAAAGTAGATCCAGTCGGTTTTTATCTTGAGCAAGCGGTAGACGAACCGAAGAAACCAGAAGGACGACGGAATCCAGCACACGGCCATGGCCCGGTAGACAATACCCTCCAGGCCCACGGACATTGGGAAATAGAGGAAGATCTCCAGAAGCACCCACGTGGCCATGTTTGCCAGAAACACCCGCAGGCTTCTGCCGGCGGGATCCGATCTTCCCCTCTGAGCGTGGAGAGTCGCAAAGAGGAACAGAAAACTCGCCAGGGCAGCGAAGTGAATGAGCGCCATTAACCTCATGGTCTACTCCCTCGTTTTTTTTCTTGAAGGAGCGCACGGATGTTGGATGCCAGTACGGCCTTGGGCAGAGGCTTGGACAGGGCTGCGCCGAAACCAATCTCAAGAGCCCGTGCCTTGTCGTCCTCCCGCAGGTTTCCAGAGACCAGGATGATCGGAAGATCGGGACACATTTGAAGAACCTGTTCGCCGAACTCGATCCCGGACATGTCGGGCATTGAGAGATCCGTGACCACAAGATCGAAGGAGCCCTTATTTTTCCGTATGGCCTCGATGGCCTGTTGAGGTTCGGAGAAGGTCGTCACCCGGTAGCCAAGAGGTTCGAGCATGCGCTTTTCCACCCTGAGCACCTGCTCCTTGTCGTCGAGCAGGAGAATTCGCTCGCTTCCTCCGGCAATAGAGAAGTCTTCCGTCCTGGATCCGCCATCGTTCTTGTCGATCCAGGGAAGGTAGATCTTGAAGGTGGCGCCCTTCCCCTCCTCCGAGGTGACGTCTATGGTTCCCCGGTGCTTTTGAATGATGTTCAGGACCATGGCAAGGCCGAGGCCGGATCCCTTCTTGCTCTGCCTGGTGGTGAAGAACGGGACGAAAATCTGATCGATTATGTTTTTTGCGATCCCCTCACCCGTGTCGGCCATGGTTATGCACACATTCGAATCCACGCGGGTCAGGCCGACGCTGAGGGTTCCGCCCGACTCCTCCATGGCGTGTAATGCGTTGGTGCCGATATTCATGATCACCTGGTGAAGTCCGGTGATATCCGCCATCACGTGCATTTTTTCGCTGCCGTAGTCCCGCCGGATCTTGATGGATTCGGGTGTGGAAGCCTCCAGGAGGTTGAGAACCTCGTCCAGAAGACCGGGCACGGCTACCTGTCTGGGTTCGATCTCTGTGGTGGAGCTGATGGAGATCATCTGGCCGATGATATCCCGGGCGCGTCTTGTCGCCAGCACCACCTCCTCCATGTCCTCGCGGATCGGGTCCGACTCGGCCAGATCGTCCCTCGCGGCCGTCGCGAACCCCATGACGGCAGTGAGCAGGTTGTTGAAGTCGTGGGCAACCCCGCCTGTGAGCAATCCGATGGCCTCCATACGCTGGGCCTGAAGGGACTCCTCGGTTCTGCGCAGCACCATGACCTCGAGTTCGTCCTTGTCCCTTTTCAAGATCTCCTGAGCCTCGATCTCCTCGGTCTCGTCCCGGACGATCAGAATCTTTCCGTGTGCCAGCTCCCCTTGAGTCTCGTTGGACCTGGCGACGGAATAGATCCTGACAACCCCGCCCCTGTTAACCTCCAACCGAGCGTCCCCGTCGTCGTCGGCCGGATCGACTCGTGGTATCAGTTCGTCCAGGTTCATCCCCTCCACATGATGAGGGTCCAGGCCGAACATGCTCTGTATCGCGCTATTGGTCCGGGTGATCGTCCCCTGCCCGTCAACGAGCACTACGCCGTCCCGCATGTCCTCGAAGAGTTCTTCTGCCACCTGATCCACGGTCATCGTCATGAATCGATACTTGATCACTGCACGGTAGATGATGAGCGAGAACACCACCAGGGCCGAGGATCCGTAGCGGGGCAAATAGTCGACCTCGAAGAAGTCGGGTATGATGATGTTCATGGAAACCATGGCTGTGAGCGTTGTGGCACCGCCAAGGAGTATGGACAGATAGGCGGCCTTCCTGTCGCCATCGTTGATCTTTCCGTGATCCAGCAAGATCAACAGGAGGCCCAGGGCTCCACCTGCAACGTTGGGAATGCACACCAGGATATGTGGTATCGGGTTCCTCCCGTCTGCCACGCCCCAGTAGTGGCTCGTGTGACCTGTCAGTATGCAGTTGGTGAACAGGTCGGTTCCGATTCCCACCATCGTTCCGGCCAGTATCAGCCAGTACATCAAGTCCGGCCTTCGATCGATGAGCTTGTAGGTAAAGTTCAAAAAGAGGAATCCGGTCATCATCCAGAACGGGATGACCGCGTGTAGCAGCAAGTGCTCGTAGCCCGACAATCCTGGCACGTACAGTAAAAGCTCCAGGCCAAGCCATGTCGCGCCTGTACCGGTGAAGATCAGGTAGGCGTTGTTGACAGGATCTTTTCGCCGCTGCCCGAAGACGAATGACCATACGAATATGAGCGCGACGAACGATAACAGTGGCAGCAAGACGAATAGATTCATTGAAACGCGCCCCGTGAGAAGAACTCGTCCAGCAGGGCATCCTTGTCCTCGAAGCGTTGGTTCAACCACAAGGAGAGAGCCTGATTTCCGGCAGGAAGCTCTTTCGCGTCGAATCGCTTCACGTGAATGTGAGCCCTCTCCACAAAGCCAACGATGTACTGGCCCAGGGTGGGCACACCCTTCTCGTATGCGATGGTGATGTCGTATACCGCGTCGAGTCGATCTCCCAACCCTTGCAGGGATGCGACAAATCCCTTTGTGTGGGGCATAAGCAGGTGCGACAGAGGCTTCATGTTTTTCTTCGAAGCGATCCGTCGACTGCGAACCAGTTTTTCTTCGGTTACCCTGGTCCCCTCAGCGAAGAGAACCAGCCAGAACGGGATCTCGTTGCGTTTCAGTCGCGCGAAGACAGCCTCGATCGAATCCTTGTCAGCAGCCCAGCGGCGTTTCACGAACAGATTGTCCAGCAGAAATAGGCCCCAGCCGACTCCCGGAACATATTTGATCGCGTCCTTCACAAACCACTTCAGATCGCCCAGTCGTTCTCCTTCCAGCGCGACCATGAAGAGAAATGCAATGTCGGTCATCTCCTGATGGTTCACCACCAGCACCGCATTTTCCCCGGTTCGAACAGGATCGCCGGTCAGTTCCAATTTGACCCCGTGTACTACCCGGCCCACTTTTACGCACAACCCAAACCACCAATTTGCGGCCCATCTGTTCAAGCGCAGATAGGTTCTCCTGGAAAATGGCGCGATGATCAGAAACATCACCTGGATGCAGTTGACGGTCAACAGCGTCACCAGGAGAAACAGCGCCGCCGGCACCCCCAGTGCAATACCGCGAATAATGGTGAGTGGTCTGGAGGGGTTCTTCAGGGGCGGCAGGGGCATTTACTGCCATACCTTTATCCAATTGATGAAGATCTGCCTGTCGTCCGGCGCCCACACCTGTCTGGCCGCCAGGATGTCGAACGGTTCCCAGGGGCCGTCACCGGACAGGTTCAGCAACAGGTGACCGGCGTGGTAAGCGCTCCCCCCATTTTCCTGTTGGGACACCCACGCGTGAAATTCAGTGGAATCCCACGGATCGAGACCACGGGCTCCTGCCAGGCATGGAAATCGTTTTCCCAGTGAGGGCAACTTCTTCTCGATTGGCAGGTCACTTCTTTCGTATGCTCGTATGCTCATTTTTGTCGCATCTTCAGGAGTTGTAATTCCTGTTGTGTACGGGCCAGTTCCGTTTCGAGGCGATCCTTCTCGCGAACAGTCTGATCGAACGACTGCCGCAAGCGATCGTGATCTGTGCCGGATACGGATTGGCTCCTGTTGTCAATGGACATGGTCTTGAAACCAGCGCTGTATCGATCACGTTGCGGTCCAGTGCCCCCTGCCGGGTCAAGGTCCTCGGCTATCTTCATTTCGAGAAGGTTCTTGATCGCCGCGAGTTCGTCCAGGGTTCTTCGATGGGCCACCTTTTCGAGGTCCAGCTGGGCCTGCGCCGAGTCGAGTTCCTCGCTGTCGGGTATTTCCGATGTGGAGGCCACGGCGGGTAATGGCGGCGGCTTGGGTGGTAACGGCGGCGGCTTGGGGGGTGACGATCCGGTCTTTTTGGGGGCGCCATTGGATTTCAACGCCTCGTTCTCGTCCCTGAGGCGCTTCATCTCTTCTGCGGCCATGGTCAGCTCGTTTTCTACACGCTCCATTTCCTCGACGACCCGAGCAGCCTCGACCGCAAGCTTGTCCCTGTCCCCTCGAAGCTTCACGAGTTCCTTGTTGTCCGGCAACTTGTTGTCCGGCAACTCGGAGCTGGAGCGGAGGCCGACGGTCAATCCCGATAGCCACAGGAGAACCCCGCCGAGAAAAACGGCCAGTATCATCATTACGAATAGAAATGTCATCGCCCCCCCCCCAGGATCTTGGCGCGCACCAGGAGGCCCGTCACCTCGGGGTCCTGCGTTCCCGCAATGGAGACCCGTTGTCTCGCGATTCCCACATCCCTGATGATCTTCTCCTTGATGATCCGGGCCGCCTGCTTCGAGCGTTTTGAGCTCTTGCTGAGGTGATTGACTCCCGTGAGCTTTACCCTGGCGTCCTCGTTCGTCGTGAGGAAGTGCCCGATCGCATCTACCGCTGCTTCACCCCCTTTTATAATCTCGTAGTTTCCCGGATCGAGTTCGATGGTCCATTGAGTTACCGAAGCAGCCGCGGGATTCTCCTCCTCGACTTTCTCTTCGACTTTCTCCTCGACTTTCTCTTCGGCTTTCTCCTCGACCTTCTCTTCGACTTTCTCCTCGACCTTCTCCTCGACCTCTTTTGTCTGTACGGCGTTGACCGTCTCGACCGGCTCGGGGAAGGAATCCGCGATCTTCACCGTTTTGTGGACAACCGGTGAGGGGGCCGTGTTTCGGGCGGCGGCAAACTGCCGCACCATGGAAGGCACCAGCACAATCGCCGTGGCGAGCCCGCCCACGCCCGCGAGCGCGAGCAACAAAGATAATATCAATGGTGGTCCCTGATTAATATTCTTCATGGCTTACACAAGTATGAGACCGTCCGCGTCCTGCGCCGGGAGTCCCATTATTGAATTGTTGCGCATATCCCTGTTCACGGCGATGTCGTACACACCCTTTAGAAATTCGGGGAACTCTGCAGTGGCTGATTCGAACTCAGTTCGTGGCAAGAACAACAACGCCGTGTTTTGATCTGCCGTCACCGTCGCCGTGGAAGGTTTCCTCATGAGCAGTGAGATCTCGCCGAAGAGATCTCCGGGGCCCAGGTTGGCGAGAACCACGTCTTCATTATCTTCGATCTTGCTCACCCGGACTCCTCCGGATACGATCAGGAACAGCCCGGGACCGTCGCTGTCCTGTTTGATGATCACCTCGCCCTCGCTCCTGTAATCCGTGTTGAATTTGGAGATCACATCCGGCCTGCGCTTGGGGGGAACCGGCTTGAGCACCGGAGATACGCGCATGAGGTTTTCGAGCATCCGGGCGTGGCAAAACGCTACCAGTACGTCCCCGGTTTTCGCAAAGCGTTCGGTCAGATGCTCCATCTCGGTCTTGTCCGCTCGTAAAAGGACAGTTCGCTCGCTCGCGCGCACCGTCGCCGCCCGCGTGGTGGAGGAGACCAGAGCCATCTCTCCGAAAAACGCCCCGGGACCCAGGCGAGCCAGCTCTACCGGGTCGCCGCTTGCGGGATGATGCATCACCACAACCGATCCTTGTGCCACTATGTACATGGCGTCTCCGGTTGTGCCCTGCTCGACGATGATCTCCTGCTCCTCGACCACCTGACGGACGAGCGCGTTTGTGAGGTGCTCGAAATCCGAAGTGCCAAGGGCGGATAAGAGGGGTATGTAGGGCAACCGGATGCCCCGATCCGGGAGTGTGAGCGCGGCGCCCCAGGCCATGGCCATGGCGTCCCCGGCCCTGGAGACGACTTGTTCGTCGTCCAGGTCGCCCCCCCACGGTTCCATATCCAGTTTGCTGGGCAGCGGTGGCGGTGGGATCTCCACCTCCTCGATTCTGTCCGATTCCGATCCGTAGATTTGCGCAATAGCGGAGATCAGGTCTCCGGGATCCTGGCCCAGATCCTGTATTTCCTTCGCCGTGGCGATGGCCTGGATCGGATTTCTTTCCTCGGCCATCGCGAGGGCCACGCTTTTCAGGTTCTTTACTCCCGGTCTCAAGTCGCCACGCGCAATCAACGCGAGCGCCCCGATCTTCCAGGCTGTGAGATCGGACGGGTTGTTCTCGAGCATAGGCCCCACGATGCGAAGCGCACGCAGGGAATCTCCCGATCGCAGGCTCTCGTTTGCGGTCTTGTGAGTACACACTGATGACTTCATTAACTTGCCCTTGCGCGGTGACTATCGAAAACGACTTCTTTGTCGGCGCATTGTACTAATTAGAAAAGCACCTCGCAAGGTCAAGAGGTGGGGTCTATTTCGCCGGCAAGAGCCGGCGGTCACATGGCTGCCTTACGCAAGGTCGAACACTCGGTGTTTTGAGGATTATTCGTTTACTGACAACTGACCTTGTACATGAAACCCGAAGCCACCCAGGTTTCCTCGGCGCTCGCGCCCCAGACATCATTGCCAATGGCTATATCTTTTATCTCCAACCATTCGGCCCCATTGTAATAATAACTCTTGGTGCCGACGGCGAAGATTTTGTCGGCGGCAGGGTTCGCGGTAGTTATTGGCAACTGAGACGATAAACGAACCCTCCCACAACATAGTTGTTCTGAAGGCTGGTTCCCCAGATTTCACCACCCAGGTGCATGCCTTGTTCGTAAAGGTAGTCGGTCATATCCCACCACTGATCACCGTCAAAGTAGTAATCCTTGCAACCGAACGCGAAGATGCTGTCGTCCCCGTAGCCCGCTCACAAGAGTCCGCTCACAAGAGTCCCAGTCTTTATTCCCTCTGATTTTGCCTCATTTTCACCCGTTTTGGACGATTTTCGGCAACTCCCGGCGCAAACGACCGATTACAGGGGTAAAGGAGGCCCCATGGCAAAACGACCAAGATGGCTCAAACCCGATGCTGTGTACTGCGAAACACAACGCACAGTTGATCGACAGTTCTTCTTCAAACCCGACGCAACCGTAAGAAACATCATCGGCGCTTGCGCGGGGCGGGCCCAGAAGAAGTATCCGGTCAAACTCTACTGGCTCGACTTCAATATAAATCACAAGCAAGACGGCATGGCCCCAATTTCCGGCAGCACGGAGCATCTGGAAAACCTCGTCAGGTTTGACCAACTCTTCAACTCGCTGGTCGCTCGCGAGATCAACCGGTATCTCGAACGGGAGGGTCCCCTCTTCTCCACCAGAAATCGTACGGACGAAGCCATCGATGACTTCAGCCTGGAGCAGCAACTTCTGTACGCGGTGACCAATCCCGTCAAGGACGGACTCGTGGACCGCGTGTCCCACTGGAAGGGATTCTCGTCATACGAGCAGTTGGCGACGGGGCGAGTCGAGACCTTTACATATCTGGACCGCACAGCGTGGCACCGGGCAGGAGGAGACAGGAGTCGCAAATCGCGGGAGGCGTTCACGAAAACCGTGACGGTCGAATTATCTCCGATTCCATCGTGGGAGCATCTACCAACGCACAAGCGTCAGGCGCTTTTTCGACGGCGGGTTCGCGAGATAGAGCAGAGTTGTCGAGTCGAGCGAGAGCGGGACGGCCGAAGAGAAATGGGGCCGACGAAGCTGGCTAAGGTTGACCATCGGGACCGCCCCAAAACGAGGAAGCCGCGAACCCGCCAGCCCTTGTGTCACGCTTCCAGTGTTGAAGCGGCAAACGAGTACAGGGAAAGTTGGCGGTCATTTCTGGACCGTTTCTGGTATGCATCCGGAATGTGGTTGAAAGGGGTACGAGACGTGGAGTTTCCTTCGGGCTCCTTCAGACCGCCGCTGCTGCAATTGTGCTGACCTCGCGGGCCTGACGGCTCACCAGATTACCGACTCTTTCCGCGAGAACCTCCCTCGAGATGGACCGCTGCGCCTGAAAAACCATCTTTTCTCTCCAATGACCGCAACTGCAGTGCTTCCGGCACACCCCTCTTCGAAAACGCAGAGATTCGCGTCTAAGAGAAGTCGATTTTCTCGAGTCAGGGGCCATCTGAGCCCGTTTGCGAACAGAGGGATCTAAAGACTGGGACTCTTGTTGGCCCTTGGACTGGGACTCTTGTTGGCCCTTGGGACTCTTGTTGGCCCTTGGACTGGGACTCTTGTTGGCCCTTGGGCACGCAGACCACGTAATACCACCGCGCATGCCTCACTCCGGTGCATGCAGACCCTACTCCGCTGCCTTGCAGAGCTTTCTCGACCACTGCGCAGGGTTTACTCCAGTGCATGTAGGCCATATCAAAGTACTATGCGGACTGATTGGGTGTGCTGTGCATGGCTTACTCCACTGACGTACTGGGCTTTCACGAGTCTATGCAGACCACATCAGAGTATCGTGCAGGGCTTTCACGAGTCCATGCAGACCATATCAGAGTGCCGTGCGGTTACCTGCCGCCGTTTGTCAGATGATCCAGCTTGTCGAGAAGGGTGCGCTCCTCTTCGCCTATTTCAATTGGAAGCACGACCTTCACGTTCACGATCAGTTCACCGCGCCCTTTTCCGCCCACGAACGGGACACCCTTACCGCTGACGCGGATCCTGTCCCCGGGTTGGGTCCCCGGAGGCAGTTCAACCTCCACCGTCTCGTCGATGATCTCCACCTCGATGGAGAAGCCCAGGATCGCCCGGGTATATGGAATGGAAACCGTGTACTCGAGATCATTTCCGTTTCGCACCAACAGTTGATGGGGTTCCACATCGATGAACACATAGAGATCTCCAGGATCACCCGGGTCATCGGGGTGCTCCCCCTCTCCGGCGAGCCGCAACCTCATGCCCGTGTCCACCCCCGGGGGCACAGTGACGGTAACGGTGCGGTCGTACGCCGCTCGTCCGGTACCCTCGCATTCTTCGCAGGGTGTGGTGATTATGATGCCTCGGCCCAGACAGGAGGGGCAGGGAGTGGCGATGGTCATGAACCCCGTGCGCTGGATCACCTGTCCGTGACCGTGGCAGGTGCTGCAGGTCTCGGGAGTGGTTCCTGGTTCCGATCCTTTTCCTTCGCAGCGGCCGCAACTTCGCAGCTGAACCAGATCGATCTTCTTCTTGATGCCCCTGAAGGCATCTTCAAAGCTCAGGGACAGATCGTAACGAAGATCAGCCCCCCTCGGCGGTCTCGGCGGGCGGGATGTGCGACGTCCTCCAAAAATGTCGCCTCCGAAAAAATCGGAGAAGATATCACCGAAATGCGAGAAAATATCGTCGACCCCGGTGAATCCGGCCTGCCCCTGCAGCCCTTCATGTCCAAAACGATCGTAGATTTCCCGCTTTTCCGGGTTGGAAAGGACATCGTAGGCCTCGGCGGCCTCCTTGAAGAGGTCCTCTGCTTCAGAATTGTCCGGGTTCCTGTCCGGGTGTAACTTCATTGCCAGACGCCTGTACGCCTGCTTGATCTGCTTTGAGTCGGCGTCGAGCGGTACGCCTAGAATTTCGTAATAATCTCTTTTGGTATTCATGAATCGTTTACAAACCGTGTAAGGTTCATATCTGAAATGTCAAGATCCTGGATAGGTAATCACGGGCAAATTGCGGAAAAAAGTTAGAACAAATCGTCTGAAGCGGCTTTATCTTTCTCGGCGTTCTTCTTGGCCTCCGCCTCCTCCTGCTCCTTGACCTTCTTCTGGAGGTCCGCCATGGATTTTTCCATCTCCTTCATCGTGTGCTCCACCCTTTTTTGCTGGTCGAGCGATGCCTGGGTGACGCCCTTGGTGTTGAAGAAGCCTTTTGCGAGATCCCTTCCGTGGGACTGGACCACTATCATGTAGCGCTTATTGGCGTCGAAACTCGGGCGAGTGAGGTTGGCCTTCCCGGACAGGATGCGCGTGTTTCGATCCTGGGTGTACTGTGTGTAGGAATCGACGAAGCGGCGCTGGCTGTCGCTCTTTCCGCTTTTTATGTCGTAGAACACCATCTCGACCTCATAATCGCCGAGGGGGCGCCTGAAGAACGCCATGGTTTCGAATTTCCATATGTTCTCCCTGTCGGCGTGGACCGTCTTGACCGAGTTGGATCGCAGGTAGCCGACAAACCCGCCCTTTGACTTGAAATAACTTGGCGGACGCTTCTTCAGCAAGAGGACCTTCCCTGCGAAAATATCTTCTACTTTGCGCGCCAGCACTTCGCTGACCCCGCCAAGGAAAAATAACATTGCGACGAGAATGGCGATACGTCCGACTACTGACTTCCTCATGTGGATTCTCCTTTGATACTCATTTGTTTTTGACGCACACATCCCCAGCATATTCTCAGTTTAGTTCAATATTAATAATAGACCAAGGCGGAGGCCGGATCGGCTCGCTCCGGCAAAAAAAAGACCAAAAATTTGCCCGGTACAATTGGTTATGGCATACTCCTTGGAAGTTCGTAAGAGTTTGGATTTATTGAAGAATATGAGCATCGCGACATCCGGAACAATCCAGGAAGTGCTGAATCGGGCCGCCGATTTTGCCCGCAATGGAAACGGGGAGATGAGTACCGGTTACCTCCTGCTGGCCATCCTCACCGGCACCGGCGCGGCTGCGAGGACCCTCACTCTGAGAGGCCTGACAGAGACCAAACTCCGCAACGCAATTCGCAATTCAGAGCCGGAACCATCCGAAATCGTTGATGAAGTAATTGAAAAGGCGAACAAGTATGCGGATTCTCTGGGAGTCAACACACCTTCCGCGATCCATGTGCTCGCCGCAATTGCGACAGTCCGGCGCTGCGAGGGACATCTGATCCTCCTGGAGGGGGGGCTGAATGTTGATGTGATAAGAAATCAGGCGCTTCGCAACATGACCACCAGCCTGACCCGGGAACACGGGTCCCCCGTCGGCAACGACACCGTTGCGCGTCCGGGAGGAGACTTCAATCGCGAGTCCCTTCCCCTTCCGGATCAACTGAAAACTTCTCCGTTGCAATCCGAGCCCGTCGCGCAGAATCGCCGACAAGGGAAACCCGCTTGCGGGCAACCGGAACTCCCGGGCCTCTCGCAGCGGCGTCCTCCTTCAAATATGGGAAGCTCCCTCGAGCAGGCCCAGCAGAAAACGAGAGCCCTGAGATCCGAATCCAAAAATGGCAACCAGGCTTCGGTGGCTCCCGTTGAAAGCGCTCCACCTGAGGTGCAGCCCAGACACCGGGCAGTCCCGATCACCCCTGAACCGGTTCTTTTCGGCTCCGATCCGCTCTCGCGATTCGATCTGTCTCCATCCGAATTTCCAACCCTGGCCGCCATCGGGCGAAACATCACGGCCGACGCCGCAAGGGGCCATGTCGAGGAGATCATCGGCCGCGAACGCGAGATGGAACGGATCGCCGACGTGCTAAACAAGCGGCGGGCCAACAGCCCCTGTCTGGTGGGAGCCCCCGGGGTCGGAAAGACTGCGATCGTCGAGGGTCTTGCCTGCAAGCTCGTGAAAGGAGAGGCCCCCGGACTCGAGGACCGCATCCTGCTGGAGGTCAGGTCAGGAGACCTGCTTTCGGGAACATCTCTGAGGGGCGCCCTGTCCGAGCGGTTTGATGCCCTGCGGGAGGAAGTCATTCGCTCCAACGGGCGGGTGGTCCTGTTCTTTGATGAGATACACGCACTCCTGGCTTCCTCGGATGGCGCTGAGGCCGTCCAGGATCTCAAGGTGTCCCTCGGTCGCGGAGAGATGCCCTGTATCGCGGCCACCACCAGCGAAGAGTACTCCCACCATGTGGAATCGGATCCAGCCCTCGCCCGGCGCTTCACGGTCATCGAGATCGACGAGCCGGACCACGACGAGGCAGTGCGGATAATCGAAGGTGCGGCGCCGTCCTACGCCGAACACCATCAGCTCTCATACACCCCGGAGGCGCTCACGGCGGCAGTAAAACTGTCGTCCAGATACGTGCACGACCGCGCGCTGCCGGACAAGGCGCTCGCGTTGCTGGATCTGGCGGGAGCCAGGGTTCGCAGATCCCATGCCGGTCTGGTGTCCGACGAGGATATCGCCGATGTTCTGGCCGAGCAGATCGGCGTTCCGGCAAAGCGTCTGAGTACAAGCGACCATGATCGTCTGCTCAACCTGGAATCGGATCTGGCCGAACGTATCATCGGCCATCGCCATGTTCTCGATGCGCTCGGAGAGACGCTGCGCCGCAACGCCGCCGGTTTCAGATCGGGGCGCCCCATTGGGTCGCTGCTCTTCCTCGGACCGACCGGTGTGGGCAAGACCGAAACCGCAAAAGCACTCGCGGACCTGCTCTTCACGGACAGCGACTCCATGATACGCCTGGACATGACCGAGTTTTCAGAAGCTCACGCCGTGGCCCGAATGATCGGGGCGCCGCCCGGGTACGTGGGGCACGAGGACGGTGGGCAGTTCACAGAGGCGGTAAGAAAGCGCCCCTACTGTCTGATCCTTCTCGACGAGATCGAGAAAGCCCACCGGGATGTGTTGCAGGTCCTGCTCCAGGTCCTCGACTACGGTCGTCTGACCGACGGCAAGGGACGCACCATCGTTTTTGAAAACACAGTCATCGTCATGACGAGCAACCTCGGTTCCGATATGAGGAACCTCTCGGCCCCCAGGCGGCGGGTGGGCTTCAGCGCCGGTGAAGACGAGCCCGAGCCCGACGGGGACAGGATCTGTGAGTCCATTCTCGGCGCCGCCCGGGAAGCGCTTGCGCCGGAGTTGTGGAACCGGATCGACGAGCCCCTGGTTTTCGCGCCGTTGACCAGGCCCGAGGTCGGCGAGATCGCCATGCTCATGCTGAACGGACTCTCAAAACAGCTGGAGACCGAAAAGGGAGTGTCCCTGGAGGTCGGGGAAGGCGTCGTCGACACGCTGATCGCGGCCGGCGGCTTCGACCCGGAGCTCGGCGCCCGTCCCATGCGGCGCACCATCCAGCGGCTGATCGAGGGCCCGGTCGCAAAGATGGTGCTCTCCAATGACGTCACTCGGGGAGATCGACTTGTCATCGAAGGGGACGGAGAGAAACTGACCTTCGAGAAAACCACAAGCGCTTGACTGTACCGGGGGACGGATGGAAGCGGGCGGTGTTATCCCCCGATTATCTCATTGAGTCCTTCGATGACAAGCGCAAGCTCCTCGGCAGAAGCCCGGCCAAGTTTTTTTCTTAGTCTTTGGACCGAGAGCGTACGAATCTGGCTGATCTTGGCCCACGATCGCTTTGGAAGCTTGGGGCTGTCCATTTCCAGATTGAGAGGAAACCCGGCCCGTTGTGGCCGGCTTGTGAGGGCTACAGCGATGACGGTGCCGGAGCGTTCATTGAAGACGTCCTGACTCAGAATCAAAACAGGGCGCAAACCTGCCTGCTCGTGCCCTTTGGTCGGGTTCAGATCGGCCCAGACAATATCACCTCTCAATATTCTGGCCATGAATCAATCTCCGAGTTCAGCCCTTCTTCCGCCATGGCCTGCTCGAAGCTCTTGTCGAGTTTTGAACACTCCTGGGCAAGGCGTCGATGGTCCATTCTTGCCAGCTTGTCTGACACAGCTTCCTGAATCGCTTTACTGCGATTTGGAAAAACATGCGCCTTGACCAGGCGATCAAGCTTGCCCAGCAAGTTTTCTTCAATTGTGATAGCGATCTTTGCGGTACTCATCTCTTTCTCCTTGGGTATTACAATTCATCATACCGCAGTGTGTTGTAGATTGCAAACGATCCACCTCCCTCACCCGCTTGACGGAAAAAGCCTAAAGCGCGAGTATCCTTTCCGTGATCGATACTACTCCAGACCTTCCTTCTCAATTTGGTCCGTACTACCTGTTCGATCTCATCGGCAAGGGTGGGATGGCCGAGATTTTCCTTTCCAAGACCTACACGAGCCTTGGAACGGAGCGCCTCTGCGTCATCAAACGCATCCTGCCCCACCTCAACGAGGACGCGAGTTTTTGCGAGATGCTCATCAAGGAGGCCAAGCTGTGTGCCCGGCTCTCCCACGCCAATGTGGTCCAGACCAACGAGCTCGGTCAGATCGACGGGCAGTTCTACATCGCCATGGAGTATGTGGAGGGCGTCGACCTGAACCGGCTCCTCGGCTTGCTGTCTCGCGCCAAGATCTCCCTGCCGCTCCAGTTCGCGGTCTATATCATCATCGAGGCGTTGCGGGGACTCGACTACGCCCACCGGCTGAACGACGACAACGGTAAACTTCTGGGCATCATCCACAGGGACGTGTCACCCACCAACGTGCTGATCTCCAGCGAGGGGGACGTCAAGCTGTGCGATTTCGGAATCGCCAAGGTTGCCCTCGATAATGTGGGGGCCGAGCACCACCTGGACGAGTACCACCTGAAGGGCAAGGTCGCCTACATGGCGCCCGAGCACGTGGCGGGAAAGGAGATCGACTGTCGTGCCGATCTCTTCGCCGCGGGGATCCTCATGTGGGAGCTCCTGTCCGGAAGACGCCTGTACAAGACAAAGGATGAGGACGAGACCCTCCGCCGGGCGAAAGCGGCGCAGATACCGCCCCTCGTCGATCGGGAGTTCCCCGAATTCGAGATGCTCTCCCGGATAGTTCAAAAGGCGCTTTCCAAAAATCCGGACGATCGTTTTCAGAGCGGGCAGGAATTCATCCAGGCCCTCGATGACTACATGCACCTGTCCGGCCAGGTAATCTCACACCTGCGGTTCTCCAACTTTCTGATGGACAACTTCGGCGAGAGCCTCATGGCCCAGCGCCGTGAACGCGAACGACAGCTGGCCCAGCTGATGGATCTGCACGACCCCATTTCGCGCAGGGATTCCATTCCCGCCATTCCCGTGGACGGCTCCACCGGAGTAGGGTTCTCGCTCAAGGAGAACCCCATCACCGCCTCATTGCTGGCCGAGGAATACGACGACGACGACGACGATCTCGTGGACGAGATGTTCGAGCAGGCGAAGTCCATTCCGCCCGAGCCTCCGCTTGCGGACGAGTTCGATCCGGCCTCGCCAGGCACGGCCCGCCGGGATCCGAGCCAGTCGGTCTTGGTCGGATCAGTGCGTCTCGACGGGACGGCGGGCTCCGATGGAAGAGCGGGCAGGATCGGGTTGATCGTCGCCGGAATCGTTCTGGCGATCGCAGGCAGCGCGGCCGCAGCATATTTCCTGGGTTATATTTGAACCCCAAGTCGATGACAGGACAACCACGGGGGGTTGCACCTACTTTTTCAACAGGTTGGCGAAGGGATTGTGAGAGAACTGCGCCTTCTTTTCTTTGCCCTTGTCGGGTCCCTGGGTATCGGTTGGACGCCTGTCTTCCCGGGGACGGCCGCTCGACTGTTGGGGAGGCGCGCCGGTCTTGGCGGTGAATGAGATCCTCCCGCGCTCGAGATCTACTTCCATCACGCGAACCTTGATCTTGTCACCCACCTTGACGATGTCGTTTGGATCCTTGACGAACCGATCGGCGAGCTGGGAGATGTGAACCAGCCCGTCCCGATGCACACCCACATCCACGAACGCGCCGAAGTTGGTTACGTTGGTAACCACGCCTTCCAGCTCCATCCCCTGCTGGAGATCTTCCAGGGCGTTGATATCATCACGGAACGCCGGCGGCTCGAATTCGTCCCGTGGATCACGCCCGGGTTTCTTCAGCTCGTCGACGATATCCCGCAAAGTGGGCTCACCCACTGTGTCTCCCACGTACCTTTTGATGTCTATCCGATCGGACAATTCCTCGTCCCCGACGAGCGTGGACAGCTCAACCCCCATGTCCACTGCGATCTCTTCAACCAGCTCATATCGCTCCGGATGAACAGCCGACGCGTCCAGGGGATTCTCCCCGGAGCGAATTCTCAAGAATCCAGCCGCCTGTTCAAACGCCTTGCGGCCGAGCTTCTTGACTTTCAGAAGCTGCCGCCTGCTCCTGAACTCTCCGTTGTCCTTCCTGAACTCGATAATATTCTGTGCGATCTTCGGCCCTATGCCGGCCACCCTCGCGAGCAATGGAGCGCTCGTGGTGTTCAGATCTACTCCGACACCGTTGACGCAGCTCTCGACAACCTCTTCGAGCTTCTTCCCGAGCAACGGTTGATGAACGTCGTGCTGGTACTGGCCCACTCCTATCGCCCTGGGTTCGATCTTCACCAGCTCCGCCAGCGGATCCTGGAGCCTCCGGGCAATCGAGATGGCTCCGCGAACCGTCAAATCCAGCTGGGGGAATTCCTTCCCGGCCAGCTCCGAAGCGCTGTAAACACTCGCCCCCGCCTCGCTGACCTGCACCACCATCGTCTTCGTATCACCCACCGATTTCAGGGACTCCACCACGAACTTCTCGGTTTCCCTGCCCCCGGTTCCATTCCCCACGGCGATTGCAACGGGAGCGTTCTTCTTGACGAAGCCAAGGAGCTCCTCTCGCCCCGCTTTCGCCGCTCTGTCGCCCTGAACGATGTTGAAGGTCATGTTCCCACAGAAGGTCCCGGTCGCATCCACTGCGGCGCACTTGCACCCCGTGCGCAAGCCCGGATCCACGCCGATGACGGGTTTTCCTCCCAGCGGAGCCGCCAGCAGCAGCGCCCGGAGATTTCTGGCGAACACGTTCACCGCGTCCCTGTCCGCCAAGAGCTTCAGGTCTATTCGGATGTCGCTCTCGACGCTGGTCGAGATGAGCCTCTTGTAGCCGTCCTCGATCGCGTCGCGCATCTGACCGCAGAACGGAGAATTCTCATTGAAGCCCATCAAATCCAGAATGTTCTCGATGAGCCGCTCGCCGTTCACCGAAACTCCGGTCTTCAACACTCCCTCGCGCTCACCCCGCCGAACCGCCAGGAAACGATGAGACGGCATCGACGCGATTGGCTCGCGGTAATCGAAGTAGTCCTTGAACTTTTTGCCCTCTTCCTTCTTTTTATCGACGACCTTCGAAACCAGAACCCCATCGTGCGCAAACGCCTCCCTGACCACCGCTCGAACATCGGCGGTCGAGGCCGCCATATCCGCGACGATATCCCGCGCGCCGGCCAGCGCCGCCTCCGCGTCCTCGACGCCCTTCTCGTCGTCGATGAATTGAGCCGCCTCCGCAATGGGATCTCCATCCTTCGGCTGCGACGCGATGCGCAAGGCCAACGGCTCCAGCCCCTTTTCCTTTGCGACGGTCGCCCTCGTTCGGCGTTTCTTCTTGTACGGTAGATAGAGATCCTCGAGGGTTGACTTCACCTGACACTGGAGGATCTTCGCCTTCAGCTCGTCGGTGAGCTTTCCCTGCTCCTCTATGGAGGACAATATCGCCTGTCTTCTTTTCTCCAGTTCCTCCAGGTACGTGGCGCGCTCTTCGATAGCCCGAATCTGGATCTCATCGAGACTGCCAGTGGCCTCTTTTCTGTAGCGCGCTATGAAGGGCACAGTGTTCCCGTCGTTGAGCAGCTTCACCACCGCCTCCACGCTCGAGCCGGGCAGTTGCAGCTCCTTTGAGATGAAGGGAACGGGATTGAACTCGATTGTCTGCGTCATTGACGAACACCTCCAGTTTCAGCAAGGAGAAAACTTACCCATCAGCCGCAACTGCCGCAACCCGTTTTCGTTTTCCATCGACGGATTTATTAGGATAAAGTGAACTGATGGAGACACCGAAAGGTTACGTATCGCCTGCCGCCAAGACCGCCTTTATCAAAAAGGCCGGCTTCTCGGTGGGTGTTGCAGCGTTCGTGCAGATCGCCATCCCCATCATCGCCATGTTCATGACAATCCACACTGTCATGGGGCAGAACCTGGGCGGCAGAAGCATCGATCCTTCGAGGGGCGCCTTCTGGAAGGGGGCCGTCTGGCTGGTCGCGGATTCAGGGGTCGCTCTGAACCCCGATGATCCCGTCCACACGCAGCTGCTAAAATGGGCCCCCGACTCCGAAGATCCGCCGGATGAGGCGAAGCTCCCACCGGTCCTGGACCCCCAGCTGCTCGCCACGGACGAGACGCTCTGGATCGTCGGATCCGATGTGGTGGCGGCCATGTCGGCCGGGGGCACCGTGCCCGTGCGGGTTGACCGGAGGTTGGGCTACACGTCCGAGGCCTTTCTCCTTTCCGGCCGACCGTCCATGTTCGAGATCGAGGGCGATCGACTGGAACAGCTTGTCTTTACTGACGGCGCGTGGAAGACGTCCGAGGTGAAAGACCTGCCGACGGGGAGTGGTGACAATCTCAACTTCTTCAAACTCGATATACTCGATACCCCATCCGGCCCCATGGTGTTCGCCCGGGGAGAGGAGGGGATCCACTACAGGGAAGGGCTGTCCGGGTTCGCGACACAACCCATAGAGACCCTGCCGTTCGCCGTGAAGATGGGCAAGTACGCCATGGTGTGGACCGCAGTGGTGCTGGACGGGAAACCGGTGCTCATCACCCTCAGCGAGGACATTTTCCAGCAGAAGATCGAGGGGTTTCGCAAGGAGGGCGAGAGCTTCGAGAAATTCTTCGAAGTCTCGTCCGGGATAATTTCCCGGATGGGAGCCTATCCCACGGGCGATCCCGGGAGGTTGCTCATCGCCACCGAGGGCATGCCCGGCTCCATAACGATCTTCGATGTTCGTGACGGGGAGATGGTGAAGAAGACCAGGCTGTCGCAAAGTGGGTTGATCGCGGCGCAGGCCGGAGGGGGCGGCTCCTGGCTGGGCAACGCTGTCGGCGCGATCATGGCCCTGATCGTGGGGCTCATGATCTCCGGCTGGATGCGTCGGTACAAGCTGGCCGAGCTTCATACGGAACACGGCGATCTCGTGCTAGCGTCCCTTGCCAGGAGAGGCGCCGCAACCATGGTGGATTCCCTGATAATTCTGGGTCCGGTGGTCGCGGGGTGGTTTCTATTGGTGGAATCCAACCCATTCGATATAGAGGAGCACGGTCTGTCGGGGCTCGTGGACATGTTAAAGTTTTTCGGCGTGGCGTCCGTATGGATGATCGTGTGGATCGCGCTCTTCAGCATCATGGAGAGCCGCTCGGGCATGACCCCGGGCAAGCGCCTCGCGCGGATACGGGTGCTTCATGTGGACCTGAATCCCTGCGGGCTCGGGCGCGCCCTGCTTCGAAACATGCTCAAGTACCTGGTGGACAGCATGTTCAATTTCCTTCTGGGCATTCTGCTGATCGCCCTCACCGAAAAGCGCCAGCGGATAGGGGATCTCGCGGCGGGCACCGTCGTCGTTCACGAGGCAACCCCCCGAAACTGACATCCACAATGCTGATAATTTTGCGGTGACCCGGGAATGTGGGACAGTTATTCGCAAATGGATGATATCATCGACACCGAGGAAATGGGATTCGGGCCTGTCAGGGTTCCGGTCATGATGCGTAAAAACATTGCGGATCGCCTGGCCGTCTATATCCTCAAGAACAGTCGGTCGGCGTATGACGAGGCCCTTGAAAAGGTGATCAGCATGGGGCTAGAAGCAGTCTCCTCCGACGGAGATGGATCCACCCGCACCTGAACTAGACCCCTCCGTCGCCCGCGTCCCCACCACCGGCGTCCGGATCCGTGTCGGTTTCGGAATCGGTGTCCGCGGCGGATTCCGTGTCAGTGTCCGAATCCGTGTCGGTATCTCCGTCGCCGCCTGAGCAGAAAACATATCCCTGGCAGTCCAGATCGTCGCAGTCGATATACCCGTCCCTGTCGTTGTCCAGGCCGTCCTGGCACTGGGTGGCGGTTATCTCCAGATCGTCGATCCCCCCGTAGCTGTTGTAGACATCGCCGTTGCCACAACCGGAAACGAATCCAAGGGAAACCAAAACAAGTAAAATGAGCACAAGTTTCATGACATCCTCCACAAGTTACCTGTTCAATATACACCTGGGAAGGTTGAACCGTTCACCATTTTAATGAAACTCCGGTTTTCACTCCGGCAGACACCAGTCGGGAAGACCGCAGACGTCACCGGAGGCGCAGACCAATAGCTGATGTATGACGTCCCCGTCCCAGTCTTCAAGATGCCCCGGATTCTTTACGCACTGGCTGATAGCCAATTCCTCGCACTTTGGCTTGTCATCCTCGTCCATGATCTCCAGGCCGCAGATCTTCGTGGATTCGTCCGGGCAATTGTAATAGCAGTATCCCTCGTCCTCGCACCCGGCGAGGGCGGTAGTGAGACAGGCAGCAGCAATCAAAACGTGAATTCGGGTCATTTGTCCCCTTTTCAGGGTGCCATTTTCCACGGATAAATTTTTCATGGGGCTAGCGCTCTTCAAGTCCCTCGAAGGCGAAATCATATGCCTTGTCAAACGCGATGTTCTCTTCGGGGTTCTTGGACTTGAGCGTCTTGAGCTCGCCCTTTTTTTTATTAGTGGCGCGGATGGTTGCGGCGTGGACAAATTTCAGCGGTACGGGGCTCACAACAAGGAGAATCCCCTCCCACAAAAACGTGCCCGAGGCCCCTGCCATCTGTCCGGCGGTGACCCGTCGGTTCAGCACGATTTGAGTGATGCCGTTCTTCTCGGTGTACTTCAAGATATTGTCGCGGATTGCGGCAACGTCTTCTTGCGTCGGATTCTTCCCAAGCTCCATGTTCTTGAAGTCCCGGTCAATCAGATCGTGCCTGGTCTGGGTTCCCGTGAGCGTGACGACATGCGCGAAATTTCCTTTTAAAAACATTCCTGTTACGGCCATTTTTTCCTCCAGTTGATCTGGTTGTATCACACCGGGCATATTTTATAGGCTCGACACGGTCGTTTGTTTGACACCTGTACGGTTGTTCAGTACTTTGTCGGGATGAACACGCGGGACAAATTGCAGGCGCTGGCGCAGGCGGCGCAGTTTGATCTTTCATGTGCTTGCGGAGGTTCTCAGAAGCGCTCCCTTGGGGACGACGGCCTGTGGATCTATCCCGCGGCGCTCCCAAACGGACAAACCATGCCGGTACTCAAGGTGCTGCAGTCGTCGGGATGCGAGCGCAATTGCACCTACTGCGTCGAGCGCAACGGCGGAAGGGGACCGCGAATATGCTTCTCGCCGGATGACCTCGCGCGGGAGTTCATGAAGATGGTTCGTGCCCGGCTGGTGGGAGGCTTGTTCCTGTCGTCCGCCATCATGGGCAGCCCCACGGCCACAATGGATCGCATGTTGGCCACGGTGGAACGAGTACGGTTCAGGCATCGCTTCTTCGGATACATTCACCTCAAGATCATCCCCGGGGCGCAAGAGGCACAGATCGAACGGGCGATGGAGCTCGCCAACCGCGTGTCCGTCAACCTGGAGGCGCCCAACGAGGAGCGTCTCGCGGCGATCGCGCCGGGGAAGAGCTTTCACGATCAGCTGAAGGGCACGATGCGGTTCATCGGCGACAACCTGGGCCGTGAGGGCTTGCGGTGCAAGTCACAGACCACGCAGTTTGTTGTCGGCGCCGCAGGCGAACAAGACAAGGAGACCATCTCCACGTTGTGGGAAAGCTACGAAGAGGCCAACCTGGCAAGGGGATACTTCTCGGCGTTTCAGCCCGTGTCAGGAACCCCACTGGAAGGCGCTGCTCCGATACCGGCCATGCGAGAGCACAGGCTCTATCAGGTGGATTTTCTGTTTCGGAAATACGAGTTCGAGATCGATGACATCATCTTTGATGAAGAGGAGAACTTGTCCCTGGCCGAAGATCCCAAGACGATATGGGCCGGTCGCCACCCCGAGGTGTTTCCAATGGAGATCAACGATGTCGAACGACGGGAGTTGTTGCGTGTCCCCGGCCTTGGTCCCATAGCTGCCGATCGAATTCTGGAACGGCGGAGAATTTCGCGAATTTGCGAGCTGGATGTGCTCAAGCGCATTACGCCGAGATGGCGCACCGCAGCTCCATATATGCTCTTCGACGGCAGGCTCAAGGAAAGGAACATGGCACAGCTGGCGCTCTTCTAACCCTCGTATTTGAGCTTGATACTCCTGATCTTTTCCTTGTACTGGGCCTTGGTGAGCTGGCCCTGTTGATAGGCCTTCTTGGCGGTATCAATCTCTACAGCGCGCTTGCGCCGGATCTCCGCCTGGTACTTTCTGAACTCGGCCTTAGTGATCTTGCCTTCCCGAATGGCCTTCTTGATCTGCGCCATCGTATTGTAGGACGGTTTCTTTGTCTTGGGTTCCGGGCTCGGCGAAGGCGGGGAAGGCGCCACTACTTCTTTTTCTTCCTCTTCGCCGGTATCGGTCGATGGGGCCGGGTCTTTCCCTCCGGTCTTCTTCTTGGTGCTCTTCTTCTTTTTGGCAGTGCCGGAGGCGGCCTCTTCCTGTTCCGCTTCCTCGTCGCCGTCCTGTGCGGTCGCCACGCCATCGAGGGGCACGAGGGTCACCACCAGGTTGGGCTCGCTATTCGGCGTGATCATCAGGGCCTGCTGCACATAGCCTTCCTTTTCGAGGATGATGTTGGTGTCACCTCTGACCAGAAGCTTCATGGGAGTTGCTCCGACCTTTGCACCCTTCAAGACCACTGTCGCTTCGGAAGGTTGGCTGGCGATCAGGACTTCCTTGTCCGCAGCAGGCGCAGACGCCGTCATGGCCACCGCCTGGGGAACCTCGGAATCGTTGGAGCACGCGCATAGTAGAGCCGACGCGAGAATTGCAAGAACTATGGATCGAAACATATTTTCCTCCTTGAAAACCCGGTGTCTAATCTCCATCCGGTGAATGTGCAAATTGTACAATCTTCTGGGCGATGCGCTCGAGCGGTTCCTCCATCGCGGGTGTTCCGGTCCGAAGCACAGCTTGCGGCATGCCGTCCACCACCGCAGTGTCAACGGATTCTACGAGAACTGGACCGCCGACCGAGGCCACCGCGACCGACCCGTTCGCCCCGTCGTCTCCCATGCCGGTCAGCACCACAGCCATCACGTTTTTTCGAAGTGCGCTCGCCGCGCTTCTGAAGAGGTAGTCGGCGGAGGGCACGTAACGGTCCGTCGATTTTGGCTGGACGGCCGTGATAATGGTGCCGGATAAACCGGGTGTCAGCTCCAGATTCTTGTCACCCGGGCAGATATAGATCACTCCCTTGCGGGCCATTTCAACCAGGGTCAGCTCCATTACTCTCATGGCGCACTGTCGATCGAGGCGCTCGGAAAAGGTTGTGGTGAACTTGGGTGGCATGTGCTGGGCGACAAGTATCGAGACCGGCAGGTCTGCCGGGAGCGAACTCAGGATCTGCATGATGCAGGGCGGTCCCCCGGTGGACGCCGCCATGACGACCACCTTTTTCGCGTGAGGCTCCATGCCGGGGTCGAAGGTTTCGGCGTTGTCGATGTCGATCACCGGAAATGCGCCGCTGGCGGAGAGATCGGCCGGAGCATAGGAATTCAACCGATGCAAGGAGGTTGGCTTGAGTTGCCCCGCCATGCGGATCTTGTTGATCACCTCGTCCTTCAGTTCGAGGATCTCCGGCGTCGCGCGATGGCTCGGTTTGGCCACGAAGTCGAGCGCGCCGAGCTCCAACGCTCGAAATACGTTCTCCTTGTCGGAATGGGAGCTGATCACAATTACCGGCGTCGGCTGGTTCGACATTATCAGCCTCAGAAAGGAGAAGCCGTCCATTCTGGGCATCTCCAGGTCGAGGGTGATGACGTCCGGGTGTTCGTTAAGGGCCATCTGCAGCCCTTCCTGACCGTCACTGGCCTTGCCGACGACAATTGCCTCGGGGATCTCCTCGACGAAGTCCGCGATGACCCGGCGGTTGTACGCCGAGTCGTCGATTATCAGCACCTTCAGAATGCGGCTAGAAACCATCGCTACCCGCCTTTGGCCGTCGATATACCAGATCGTTTCGAAGGTGAACGAGTTCGAACGCCGTTGAAAGGTTGAGGAGTGATTCGGTGTGGCCCAGGAGCAGATATCCATCATCGTTCAGGCGGTCGTATATGATCGAAAGGGCGCGGCTCTTGGAGCGTTTGTCAAAGTAGATGAGCACGTTGCGGCACAGCACCACGTCGGCCCGACCAACGAAGATGATCTTTTCCTCGTCGAGCAGGTTCAACCGGCCGAAGTGGCACAGAACCCGGATGTCTTCGTTTACCTGGAGGCTGCCCTGCGCCGGGTTGAAGTGTCTGCGCTGAAGATCCTCCGACGTGGCGCGGAAGGCAGAGGTTCCGAATATGCCGCGGCGGGCCTTGGCGAGCATTCTGGCGCTGATGTCGCTGCCGAAGATCCGTACGTCCCAACCATGGAACAGGCCCGAGTCGCGCACGAGCATGGCAATGGTGTAGGCCTCCTCCCCGGAGGAACAACCCGCCGACCAGATCATCATGCGACGCTTGTTGATCAACCTTTCGTGCAACTCCGGCAGGATCTCCTGTGAGAACGCCTTCAGCTGATATTCCTCGCGAAAAAAATAGGTCTCGTTGGTGGTGAGGATCTCGGCGCCGCGCTCCAGTTCATGCTCTCCGTCCTGGTGATACTGAAGGTAGTGGTAGTAGTCGTCAAAAGACAGCAGATCCAGGTGGATCAGCCGCTCCGACAACCTGCTCTCGACCAGGTACCGGTCGTCATCGGAGAAGAAGATCCCGAATCGCCTGTTGATCAGATCCCGCAACAGGCGGAACCGCTCCAGCGAAAGGGGTATTACTGGATCGCCCAGGCGCACGTTCTACTTCACCCCTTTCCTTTCCTCGAGGGCATGTTCTATGGCTGCCCTCACGAGATCGTCTTTCTCATCGCGTAGTCTCGCTTCGAGCTCGACCGATATTTCAGGATCCCTGTACTCGCCAAAGGACAGACGATCCACGGCGGCGAGCCGGACGTCCCAGGCAGGGTGTTTCAGAAGGGCCACGATCCGTTGTCCCGAAACTGCTGAACCGAGAAACAAAAGGGCCTTTTTGACCACTTCGGAGTCGTCGTGGTTGAGTATCTCGTATTGTAATTCACCAGGAGCGAGCTCCAGGTTCCGCATGGCCTCGAGGGCCGCCATGGCCACCTCGGACGACTCGCGACAGAGACCCTTGAGGATGGCCGGCGCCTCGATGTGACCCACGCGCCCGAGCGCCCGTACGAGCGCGGCCTTCAGGGGCCCCTGCGTGGTGTGAATCGCCGAGACGATGGTTTCCGCCGCCGCCGGGCCGATTCTGGCGAGCGCGAACGCGGCAGCCATCCTCACCCCCATATCCTCGTCGGTCATCGCCAGAGAGATGGTGTCGACCGCCGCGCTGCCTGCGATTGCAGCGAGAGAGCTCAGCGAGGCTCTTCGAAGCTCGGGTATCGGCGAGCTCAGGGCGCCGGCCAGAGCACTTGTATCTTCGGGGCGACCCACGACCTCGAATACGCGGCAGATCTCGATTCCGCCGAGGCCGGTAATCTCCATCTGCAACAACCTGTCCCGGACCGCCCCGGGAACCCGGCAACCCACCTGAACCAGCGCGTGTCCTGCTGCGCGTCTAACCCGCTTATCCTCGAAGGCCGACATCTCGATGAGCCGTGGAATCACCCCCTCATTTCCAAATCGAGCGACGGCGCCGGCCGCTGCTGTTGCCACTGCGATATTGGATGAGTGCAGGTATGCTATGAAAAGAGCGGCCTTGCTCCTGCCCTGTTCCTCATCGAGGATTCTGGCCAGCAAACCAACAACGGACGCCAATGGTCGCCCGTCCAGTGTGGGAAGCATCTCCTCCAGCGCCGCAAAGGCCGGCTCTCCCCAGTCGGACAGGCCCTCCACGATGACGCGATGCATGGTCTCGTCACTGACCAGGCTCACGAGCAAGGGCAAGCTCTCGATTCTCCTGGACCACATGAGGCAACGTACGGCGGCCCGCTGATCGATGGTTTCTTCCTGGGATACGATGGCCGCGAGTGTCTCGTGGACAATCTCATCGGCGTTCTTGAGGGCCAGCTCGACAGCCTTTGCGGTCCTGTTGGAGTCACCATGCAGAAGCTCGAGGGAGCGAACCGCCGCAGGCTCTTCGGGAATGTTTTTGACGATGATGCTCGCCGCCTCCGGCTGTGCGCTTCTTCCCATGGCGAACAGGATCTCCGAGCCGAGGATCGGATCATCGGAGAGATCCTCCAGTTTCCGCCAGGGAATGCGGGCTCCCAGCTTGTTGAGAGATTGCAGCGCGGCCAGGGTGAGCAGGTAGTCACTCTTGTCGACGCATTCCATCAGGGCGTCCAGGGCCTCCCCGCCTCCTTGCTCCCCCAGTAACTCCGCCGTGCAGACGCGGACGTTGGCGTCCGGATCTTTCAGGTGGGAGATGAGCATGTCCCCGGAGCGCGGATCCCCGGATCGGCCGATGACCTCGAGAGCGACTTTTCTGTCTTGTGCGCCAAGGGACCCCATGCGGTCGCTCAGAATGGTGACTGCGTCGCCTCCCATCGTGGCGAGTGCTTCTGCGGATGCGTTGCGAAGGCCCACGTTATCGTTCTGCACGAGCGCTTCCACGAGTCGTCCCACGACATCCGAGTCACAGGGCACGTCCGAAAGCACGGAGACGGTTTCCTTTCTCACGCGCCAATCGTCGTCCGCAAGGGCGACGAGAATCAGGTCTATTGAATCCTTCATCGGGATGGCGCCGAGCTCCCGAACTGCCCGTCGCCTCACCTCGGGGCTGGAGTCGGCTATCCTCCGGGCCAATTTTTTCATGACGTCGGTCAAGTGGTCTTTCCGTTTTCCGGTCGGTCTTCGCGATCTCTCCGGGTATCGAACATGGCGTCCAGGTCCAATTCGAAGATCAGCCCGTCTGGCGTACTGTAGACCGAACTGACCCATGTGACATCGGTGTTGTCCATCACCGGGTGCCGCTCCCTCTCAATGTCGACGGAAACCGTAACCACGCCATGGACCGCGTCCACCAGCAAGGCCATGTCCATCCCGCCCGCGTCCACGATGATCCATCTGGCGCTGGGTGACTCGAAAGGTTCCAGGCCCAGGCGCAAGCGAAGATCCGTCACCGGAACAACCGACTCCCGGTGATCCGTGGCGCCAATCACCCAGTGCGGAGCGGACGGAATGGGCACCGTCTTTCCCGGACTGACTATCTCGCGCACCCGCATGATGTCCACACAGCACCGTATCTCTTCCACGTGGAACTCCACCGCCTTGCGATCCTTGTCCCTGTGTGCTGACTCGCGCAGCCTGGCAAACGTATCGGGCTTCATCTCATTGCCTCCAGCAAGATCTCCTTCAGGTCGATGATGGTCACCTGGGTCTGTTTATCAGGTCGTATGATTCCCACCACGTGATCGGTCATGGTTCCCTCGTCGAGATCCGGCGATTCCTCGAAGGCCTGGACCGGCACCCGGCGCACCTGGGTAATCGCGTCCACCAGCAGGCCGATCCTCTCATCACGCACATCCACAAGCAGCACCCGGGCAGAGTTGTGCTGTTCAGACACCTCGAACCCCATGAGCCGCCGCGTGTCGATCAGCGTGACGACATTGCCCCGAATCGAGATCACACCCAGGATATGCGGTTGTACCCGAGGCACCCACGTGACCGGTGGAGGTATGACGATCTGCTTGACCAGGTGGAGATCCACTCCGAACTCTTCATCTCCGAGGGTGAATCCCAGGAAAACGAGCATTACGTCGCTTTCCTTGCCGTCGGTGACAGAGTTTTTGCTTTCAGCGTTCAGCTTTGCCATGTCCGGGATGACTATCGAGTTGCTCATGCTCTACTCCGCCGGCGCCGCCGGTTGCGTGAAATCTTCACCTGAGGTGAAGAACTCTTCTATGACGGAGGCCGTGTCGATCACGAGTGACAGTTTCTGATCCCCCAGGTCGGTTGCTCCCGCAAAGAACCTGGTTTCATCCAGGCTCTGGCCGAGCGGTTTGATGACCACATCCTGCTGACCCAACAATTCATCGACCACCAGGCCAAGTCGTCGTTGCCCGAGGGAGGCTACCAGCAACCGGGAGCCCTTCGGTATCGCGTTGTGGCGCGGCCTTCCGAAGAAGCCGTCCATGCGACACAGGGGCAGGGTCTGTCCCCGCAGGGTGAAGGTTTCCAACCCCATCACCTTGTTCACGTCCGCTCCGGAAATCGTCAGCGCCTCGGCTACGGTGTTGAGCGGCACCGCGAAGGTGTTCTCGTCCACGGAGACCAGCAGGGCGGGGATGATCGCCAGTGTGACCGGCATGGTTATGGTGAACTTCGTTCCGATCCCCAGCTCGGACTGGACTTCGACCACGCCGCTCAGCGCAGAGATGTTCGTTTTCACAACATCCATTCCCACGCCTCTCCCCGACAGCTCGTTGGCCTTGGCCGTGGTTGTGACGCCGGGCAGGAAAATCAGGTTCAGGACTTCTCGCTCGGATAGTGACGCGGCTGCTTCCTTCGACAGGAAGCCGTTGGCGACCGCCACCTCCAATATCTTTTCTCCGTCGATCCCTGCGCCATCATCCTCCACCTCAATGAGGATGTGATTGCCCTTCTGGTACGCAGTCAATGCGACGGTTCCAAACTCCGGCTTCCCGACGGAGCGCCTCTCGCCGGCATCTTCGATTCCGTGATCGATGGCGTTGCGAATGATGTGCATCACCGGATCGGACAATTCTTCGATGATAAGCTTGTCCACCTCCGTATCCGTGCCGGAGATCACCAGATTGATCTCCTTTCCAATATTTCTCGACATCTTGCGGGTCATGCGCGAGAGCCGATCGAACATCTGGCTCACGGGCACCATTCTCACTTCGAGGATCCCCTCCTGCATCTCGGCCAATCGTCGATCAAAGCCACGGGACACCCGGTGAAGTTCGATTGCCAGCTCACGTTGCTCGCTCACGGAGCGCAACTCGTCGCTGATCTTCGTTATCGTATTTCGAATGATATTCAGCTCGCCCACCACATTCATGAGATGGTCCAGCTTGCCGATGTCGACACGCACCGACTGGCTGACCGATCGCAGGCTGAGCGGCTGTTCCTTCTGGTTCTGCACCAGGCCACGCTCGGATATTCCCGGACTCTCGATTTCAGAGGCTGCCGCGACGTCAATGCCTGTTTCCGATGAATCCGATAGTTGTTCGGCGGTTGGAGGGGCCGGGATAATAGTGTCCGACGCGACCTTTGGCGTGTACCGGCCGGGAACGAGCGTGCTGATTTCAGCCTCGACTCCATCGAGCGCGGCCTCCAGGTTGTCCCGGGACTGGTGAAGCGCCAGAAGGACATCGATATCGAGTATATCCGGATCGTTACTCTCGGAGGAGGGGAGGTAGGTGATGACCTCTCCTATGGGCCTGAGCCTGCCCTTGATATCTTCGAGTTCCTGATCGATTGACATCAGCGAGAAGCCGATTCGCATCTTGTAGATGGCCTGACCTTGCTGCAGGTTGATCTTCAGGCGATGCTCCTCGAACTCCGTGAGGACCTCGAGCACCTCGGCGTCGATCAGGTTCTTTGGGTCGATGACGGGCACGTCGTCTTCTTTGCCATGGCCGGATGCCTGGCCGGAATCCGGGGACTGTCCCGGGGTCGTTTTTGTGCGATCGTCACTGTAGCCGGTCGCCTTGATATCCCCGGATTCGTTGATAATGCCGAGAATCTTGGTCACTTCCTCGATGCTCTCAAACAGGGAATCGAGGATCTGGGGCGTGAAGGCTTTCCTGCCAAGACGGATATCGTCCAGCAGGCTCTCCTCGTCGTGGGCGAGCAGGGACAGGGGTTCCACGCCGAAGGTAGAGGACAAACCCTTGAGGGTATGCCATCCCCTGAACACCTCGTTGACCATGTCAGGATCCGGCTCGCCGGTCTTGATGGCCTTGTCGATTTCAATGAGATTTCGGCTCAGCGATTCGACGAACTCCTGTGCTTCGGCCAGAAACTCCTTTATCGCCTTGTTGCCCTGCGAGCTCTTGCTCATGACTCGCCGCCCTTCTCTTCGATGAGGCGCGCCACGACGTCGATGATGTCCGGCGGTGTGAAGGGCTTTGGAAGAAAGACGCTGGCGCCGAGTTCGAGAGCCTTCTTCTGATCTTGCTTAGACGAATGGGTGGAAATAATGATTATGGGAACGTCTCGATGTCGTTCGGAAGCACGCACGAATTTGACTAGCTCCAGCCCGTTGATGTCGGGCATATTGATATCGGTTATCACCAACTTATAGTCCTTGCGCGGAAGGAGTCTCAGGGCCTCGAAGCCGGAGGATGCTTCGTCGATTTCGCAGTCCACGAAACCGCGCAGGGAACCGCGTACGTATGCTCTCATAGCCCGCGAGTCGTCGACTATCAGCAGCCTTGCGGTCACGCGGACTCCTTGTTGCCCCTCTTGATACCACTCCCGATGGAGCCGCCCATGAACCCTCCGAAAACACCGGCAACTACCGGTGAGCAGAGCAGCCCTCAGGTGGATCCGGCCTGTTTCAACACAAACGACAACCCGATCCCTGCGGCCGCACCCACCGTTGTGAGGAGGATCGTCATCATTACTGTGAATCCTCGATTCGACATCTTGCCCATTCTTCTTCTTTACAGGTCGAGCTGCAGATCCTCCAGGTTCTCGAGATCCTGGATCTGAATTTCAGCTTCCTTCATTCCTTGAGCGGCCGCCTCCGCGCTTCCGATCGCTGCGCGCGCAGTCTGATAGGACGCCACTCCCGCGCAAACGCCCCCGCCTACAATTGTCAGCAGGAACACGAACGCGGCGATCCTGCGTTTGCCGCCCCCGAACTGCCTGAACGCAAAAACCAGGCTACCAAGGGGAACCAGGAGGCAGATCAGGCCCCACTTGATGGAGGTCTTGAACCCATGCACCAGCATGACTATGTGCAGGATCGTAGCTACAAACCAACAAACCACGGAAATTACAAGCAAGATCAAAGTGATCGACATTGAGAGCCTTCTCTTTCTACATAATTGATCTTCATCAAACCACGGAATGAATACAATACAACATTTCAATTTATCAGGGACAGGGTATCCGGGCAAATGATGAAAAGAATCCCGGAAGGTGGCTCGTCTTCTCAGAGACAGTAGAGTTCGCGCTCGGCGATCACCAGTCCGAACTCGTCCCTGAAGTCGATGCGACCGCCGTAGGGGAAGTAGCCTCCGCTCACGGTGAAGGTGGTGTAGCCGTCGACGTCGGCACCCTTCCGCTCGACCTCCCAGCTCACCGTGGAGAGAACCTGGTCGAAGAGGTCGCGAGTGGCGTTGACTTCGACGATCTCGACCGGCAATGGGCCATCTTGCGAAATCGAAGCGATTGTGCTTGGGGGCGAGACCGCGTGGTAGTCAACCGTCGTCGATTTGGTCACGCCGTAGGCCACGTAGTCCGTCTCGAGGGCGAGCGTGCTCAGCAGCTCCAGGGCCTGTTCTCGATCGACCTCGTTGAGTGTGAGTGGGCTCGTTGGCGTGGCGCCGAGGCCCAGGAGCTCGGCTAAGGGGCCCGGCTCGTCAAAGGTGATGGTGACCGTGCCCGCATCGGTGCCCGCCTCGATCACCGCTCCTGCGAGGTAGGAGTCGAGGGCGAGGATATTCTCCGTCACCTGTGTCCCGGCGGGGCCGTACTCGAATTCCTCCGAGAGGAATACGCGCATCTCGATGGCCGCGGTGTCCGATCCGTAACGGTAGGTGCCCTCGTCAAAAGTCCAGCCCACCGGCTCGGTCGAGGGGACGGCGCCCAGAGTCTGTGCCCACAAGAACATGAAGTCGAGAGCGAAGAGCACCGGTTGCCAGCTGTAAGTAAGGTCGGCGGCGACGCCCAGCGCGTACTCCTCGGTTATGAGGATGTTCTCTTGCAGCTCCTCATCCGTGGCATTGCCTCGACAGGCGGCCAGCTGCTCCGCCTGATCTTGCTTTTCGGCATCCGAGCCCAGCCCGTTGCAGCCCGACGCCGCCAGGCTGAGCGCAGCTCCGAGCACCCAGGTTTTCCATGTCAATTTATGTATCATCATGACTCCCATGATAGCATGTTTTGTTCCGGACGATTGGACGGGCTATTTTGTCGCTGAACAATAATCATGCTAATTTTGACACATCATTGTACGGAATGTGCGTCATGGCGTGTAGTCCGGTATTGAAAGGAATCAAAGTAGTGAACACCCTGAAAATAACGTTTCTGTTCGTCCTGGCGGCGATGCTCCTCATGGGTAATGGGGGGTGCAACGATGACAATGCGGCATCTGCGGATACCGACAGCGACTCCGACTCTGACTCTGATACCGATACCGACTCTGATACCGACTCCGATACGGACACGGACTCCGATATGGACGCGGGCCCCGACTCCGGGCCCGACACTGACACTTACGGGGATCTCTGTGATGAGGCGACCGAGGCGTACCAGCCTGGCACCACCCTGTGCTGGAGCCTCTGTCCGCTCGAACAGACGATGGTGACTGACACCTGCGAGGGCACCAAACCAACGATGGATTGGTGTGGCGCGACCGGCGCGGATACAATTATCTGCGATCCGGTCAATCCGGGGGTGAACTATTGCGAGGATATAATGGGCGCGGAGTTCCGGCTTCCCACACTGGACGAGATTCTGGAGCTGTTGGGCAACTGCAGCATGGTGGGAAGCCACCACGCTTGTGATTCGTGTGCCCAGAGCGCGACATGCACGAGCGTGCTCGGTACGGAGGTCGGCGGTTACTGGTCGTCCTCCGGCAGCGGTGGCAACGCGTGGGTCGCGGCCTTCGATAGCGGTGATGTCAGCATCATCAACGCCGGCGGGATATATGCAGTACGCTGCGTGCGCGACGTAAGTTGACGCCCGGCTCGTACATCTAGGGAACAACATTTCAAGATGCGCTATCAGGCCGATCCTCCGACGCGAAGAATCCATCCAAAGGGAAACAGGATAGGTGTTCCCCGCGCCCTCGCCTTCGACGAGCTTCGTGTGTTCTTCGACGATCTCCTTGGCGCCCATGGTTTCGAGGTGGTCGTTTCAGGCCCGAGCAACGCGCGCACCCTGGAGATGGGCCTCAAACGGTGCATCGACGAGGTGTGTTTTCCACTGAAGACCTTCTTCGGGCACGTGGAGTCGCTTCTCCTCGATGAAGTGGACACGGTTCTCGTGCCCCGACTCATCTCACTGGCCAAGGGCAGGAACCTGTGCCCCAAGTTTCACCTGCTGCCGGACCTGATCGAGCAGTCCTTTCCGGAGATCCACGTTATCGCGCCGTACGTGGATCTGCACCACTCGAAGCGAGACACCATGGAGCGACACCTGGTTGATGTTTGCGAGCCGATGCTCGTCGAGCTGGACGCCTGGTGCCCCGAGTCCAGGGATCGAATAAAGGCGGCGTGGCGCAGAGGTAACCTGGAGGAGGACGGGGGCGATCCAGCCCGGACCGCCGATGTGACCATCGCCGTCCTGGGTCACCTGTACGCCGAGCGGGATCCGTTTCTCGGGATGGGCGTGGCTCGGCAGCTGAAGAAGTTGGGTGCTTCCGTGGTTCACTCTCCTTCTCCCATGCCCGCCGGGATCTGCGCCCTCGAGAAGGACATGTACTACGAATCGAATGTCCACACGGCTCGTTCCATCGAATACCACCTGGCGAGGGGCGTGGACGGCATCGTGCTGTTGACCTATTTCGCCTGTGGACCCGATTCCTACGGCGCGGAGACCATGCTCTACCGCCTGAGAAACGCGGGGGCGGACGTTCCCGTGCTCAGGCTCATTCTCGACGAGCAGACATCAGCGGAGGGACTCGCCACCCGCCTTGGAACCTTCGTCGACGTGGCGCGCCACCGGAAGGAAACGGGGGGAGCGTCGTGCTGAAGATCTCCACCTCGCAGATCGGATTCCTCGGCGTGGCCATGAAGACCCTCGCGAGGGAGCTGGGGCACGACTGGGTAGATCCCGATCGCCCCGGGCTCGATGGGTTGGTTCGTACCCGGCGCCTGTCCCCCGAGTATTGTTGTTACCCGTTTCGCCTGGCGCTTGCCGATTGTTTGAGCGCGCTGGACAAGGGCGCCGACACCATTGTGTTCTTCGGCGGTAAGGGCATATGCCGCCTCGCCATGTACCAGGCGGCTCAGCGTGAGATCCTCGTGCGCGAGGGGCGTCGCTTCAAGGCGCACGTGGTCAGCGGGAGCATCCGGGCAAGCCTGTACGGTCTATTGAGGGAGGAATCGCCGTACCGGGATTCCTGGACGTACACCCCCCGTACATTTCTGGGTTTCTGGAAGTTCATGTACAAGCTCAAGGTCATCGAGCGCTGGCGTGAGGCCCTGCTGGAGACCCGTCCGTACGCCCTTGATAAATCCGCCGCAACCGGGTTGTTCAACGAGCTGATCGGGGAGCTGGACCGCACCCACGGGACCTTCGCGATCATCCGGCTCGGTCGGCGCGGTGTCCGTCGTTTGCGCGCACTGCTTCAGGATCGCTCGGTGCCGCTGCCCAGGATAGGGATCATCGGAGAGTCATACGCCTGCATCGATGAGTTCACGAACCGCCGGATCATCGAGCGTTTGAACCATATGGGCATCGAGGTGGTCTCCCCGATCTCGGAGTACATGTTCATGTCCGTGGTTACGAGACTCTACTACAAGACCCAGGCGAAGCTCCTCGAGAAGGCGCACAGGTTTTTCAAGGCGCCGGGAGGCGGGGATTCGCTGCTCTCGGTCGCGCACGCGGTGGAGTTTGCGGACCGGATGGACGGCATCCTTCATCTGT
The DNA here is from genome assembly GCA_030591725.1 of Deltaproteobacteria bacterium. GTDB lineage: Bacteria > Myxococcota_A > Polyangia > JAAYKL01 > JAAYKL01 > JAUVAN01. The sequence goes on along the minus strand of JAUVAN010000005.1, from coordinate 879 downwards.
ACCCGTTCACCTGTCTGCCGGAGACCTCCGTGCGCCAGGTCATCGAACCGTACCTGGCTCGTAGAAATGTTCCCTATCTCCACATCAGCCTCGACGAGCAGACCGGCGAGGAGGGTTTCTCCACCCGGCTCGAGACGTTCGTTGACATGATCAAGATGCGCACCAGTATCGGTTGCCGATCCTGACTGACGCTGCTAGGCTTTTCCATGTGATTAAGATGAGATCAATACTGCTATCCACGGTCCTCCTGTGCGCGGCGTGTACGGACGTGGGCTCGTTCTCAACCAAGGTGGGCGAGTGCTACCGGGGGATCATTGTGGACGCGTCGTTTGTGAGAGCCGGTTTCGAGCCGGGAGTGAAGCTGTCGCTCACCCTGGACACGGACGCTCTCGCGGATGGACGGGGAACCGCCGGCGTTCTGTGGACAAGCGACGGGATCTTCGATGACGCCAACATCAGCCAGATGGAACAGCTCGCGCACGATTCACTTTCCCTGTTTCAGTTTCCGCACGGGAGGATTCGCAACTACCTGTTGTACGTCGCGACTTCCGACGGCGCGCCCGCCACGGTAGTCATCTCTCTGATGGAGAACGAGGAGGTCGAGGTTCGTGTTATGCGACCCCAAATCGATCTGTGCGAGGAAGGTGACGAGGACTGTGAAGATAGCGACTCCCCCCCTGCGCTCTTCGGTGTCTTCAAACTGATTCGCGAAACCGGCTGCGCCGTTCCCTGAAAAAGCGAGTGATGTGAAGGGGGGTCTGGAACGCTCCCGGATCACGCGGCCATCTGAAATGCCGGTTTTCGTTGTTTGTTCATGTTGCTCCAGAATAGCTCCAATCTCTCACTCAGATATAGACCACGCAGTGTCAGTACAGAGTT
>JAUVAN010000056.1 GCA_030591725.1 Deltaproteobacteria bacterium | reverse complement strand
GGCGTCGGGACGCCACCTTCTTGGTCTTCTTGCCATGTGCGCTCCTTCTTCACCCTCCTTAATCGGACGCCTGGCGCGAAAGTTGCCCAAAATCGTCATCCAATTGAAAAAAATGTGTCTGGCACGCTTGGGATTAGGCTTACAAAAGCGCTGTCGAGAAGTAGCGCTCGGCGCGGTCGGGCAGGACGGTGGCGACCCGGGCGTCGGGTCCGAGGAAGGCGGCTTCCTTGAGCGCTACCCAGACGTTGGCGCCGGCGGAGGTGCCCACGAGAAGCCCTCCTTCCCTGGCCAGCCTTCGGGTTGTGTCCACTGCTTCATCGTCGCTCACTTCAACCACGTGGTTGATAATTTTTTTATCGAGAACCGTGGGAATAAAGCCGTCGCCGATGCCCTGGATCTGGTGCAGGCCGGGCTCGTCGCCGAGCAGGGCGGAGACGTTCTTCGGCTCCACCGCGACTATGCGTATAGAAGGATCTTGCTCCTTGAGGAACCGACCTACACCTGTGAGGGTACCGCCGGATCCCACCCCGGCCACAAAGGAATCGATCTTTCCGTCCATCTGCTCCCAGATCTCGGGGCCGGTCGTTCTGTAGTGCACATCCGGGTTGGCCGGGTTCTCGAACTGCTGGGCGACCCACGAGCCGGGGATCTGCTCCTTGAGTTCATAGACCTTCTTGAGCGCCCCTTCGAGGGACTCGTTTGCAGAGGTGAAGATGGTTTCCCCGCCGAATGCGGCAATGACCTTCTTGCGCTCTTCGCTCATGTTCTCCGGCATGACCAGCTTGACCGTGTATCCCATCCGAGTTCCCACGAACGACAGCCCGATGCCCGTATTGCCAGAGGTGGCTTCCAGGATGGTTCCGCCGGGCTTCAGAAGACCGCGTTTCTCAGCGTCTTCAATCAGAGCCACCGCAACCCGATCCTTGATGGACCCCCCCGGGTTGAGAAACTCCGCCTTGCCAAATATGCGTCCATCCCCGATCCGGTCCAGCCAGATGAGGGGTGTGTTTCCTATCAGGTCGAGTATTTTGCTGTGTTTCATTTCGTTTGTATCCTCGGAGATTTTCCTTACCACTACAGCATGGAAAACGGAAGAATCTTGTCGCAGGCGTTGTTTTCCTGCACCTTTGGATTTAGTCAATGAAATCGATTGAAAAAGTAAAAGGCAAGATTATCAAGAACCGGGTTGTCGTCGGTTTCGCCGGCGGATTTCGATGCCTGTTCTCGGGTCTGAGGTTTGTATATGTGGATCATGGCCGGCAGCTGGCCAGGTTCTATCTTCCTCCAATGTTGATCGGATTGACCATACTCCTGGGCGGATGGTTCTTGTTCGGCGCGACCGTGGATACGGTGGTCGCGTGGATCTGGGCCGAGCCCCTGTCGTCAGAGTACGACTGGCAATGGGTCTGGGGAATCGTACACTTCGCATGGAACGCGATTCACGTGCTGACCTGGATCATCCTCGCCATGGCCAACGTGGTGATCTCGCTGGCGGTCTTCATGCTCTGTGCGGCGCCTTTCAACGACATCATCTCCGAACGCGTGGAGGGGATCATCGGCACCTGGACGCCCCGACCGTTCAGCATCGGGTTTCTTCTAAAGGATCTGGGCCACACGATCTTGCTCGAGCTGTCTCGACTGGGGCTCAAGATCGCCTGGCTCTTGCCTCTGCTCATCGTGAGCATGATCATCCCCGTGATTGGACAGCTTTTCTACCTGGTGTTCGGCGGCTACCTGCTGGCCAAGTTCCTCGGAATGGACTACGTGGATTGGGTGCTGGCCCGGCGGGGGTACACGTGGAAGGAGCGGTACGCATTTGCAAAACAAAACCGCTGGGCGCTCGTCGGCTTCGGAACTGCGGTGATTCTGGCCCTCATGATCCCCCTCGGATTCGTGGCAGTATGGCCCGGGGCTGTGGCGGGTGGTACGATACTGTGCACCAGGTTGGAGCCGGAAGATCGGCGATCGGAAGAGGCCAATTGAACTTCAGAAGCGTACTCCTGATTTTTTGGACCATCGTATGGGCATCGATCGGCATTGTAACGATGATCGTCGATTTCTCGGGCAGGTTGTTCATGTTTCTGGCGTCAAAGGGATGGGCTGCTCAAATTCTCTGGCTTGCAGGCGCGAAGGTCGAGGTTATCGGAGGCGAGGGCATCGACTGGAAAAAGAGCTACGTGATCGCAAGCAACCATCAGAGCCAGCTGGATATCCCCATTTTATTCAACAAGCTGCCCACACTCATCCGCTTTCTCTCGAAGCGCAGCCTTTTCTATATTCCGATTTTCGGCTGGGCCATGTGGATTGCCCGGTTTGTTCCCGTGGATCGCGGCAGTGTGCGAAAGGCCAGGGCATCCATAGACGCCGCTGCGAGAAAGATCAGGAAGGGACCGTCGCTGGTCGTTTTTCCCGAGGGCACCCGGAGTCCGGACGGCGAGATAAAAAAGTTCAAGTCCGGGGCGTTCGTGATGGCCATCAAGGCGGGTGTGCTGGTTCTCCCGGTCGCGGTTCGCGGCACCTTCCAGCTGGTGCCCAAGAACACGCTCAAGGTGACTCCGGGCAAGGCGCAGCTGATCATCGGAACGCCTGTTTCCTGCGAGGGCAAGTCAATCAAGGACAAGGAAAACCTTCGGATGGAGGTTCAGCGGATCGTGGAGAAGATGTTCGAGACGGGAAAACCCGCATGACCGTTCTTGCCATCGTTTGATCAAATTGGTACGTTTCAGTTCTCTACATGTCATTCGACTTGAGGGAGTTCGACGCCGCATACGCGGCCAGGAGCAATCGATGAGAAGGATCACGGTATTTCTGGCGGGACTGATAATGCTTGCTGTCTGGGCAGGCCCGGTCACAGCCAACGAGTTCACTGACGTTATAGATGCATTCGACAGGGACAACGGAGATCCGTTCGACCTGAATATCTCCATCGGTTATGAGCGGTATTCCAAGTCCGGAGTGATCCGGAGGGAGAGCTACGCGGCCACACCCCACGAGTGGGATTACTATGCCTACCTGAGCATGGCCAAGTATTCCCAGGTGACACACATTCTCAACATGGAATTGGATATCGGTCTGTTCAAGGATATTTCCCTGAGGACAAGGGTCCCGCTCATTCTCAGCGACACCAGGGAGCTGAAGAAAAAAGGGACCGGGTGGTTGTCCGGAGAGGACAACCTGTTCAGTGTCCCGTTCAAGTCCGCAGAGCGGAGTGGCCTCGACTACCTGGCTGTGGGCCTGTGGTGGGGAATCCTCGCCCAGGACAGGGACGACACCAAGCCCAACTGGACCATCTACGCAGAGGGGCGTTTCGGCGTGGGCGACGAGCTCAAGGCCGCATGCCACACCACCGGCACCGAGTTGTGTTCCCAGAGCGGTTACAATACCAAGGGGGGTATCAGCCGAGGGCTCAACGAACTGGCCATCGGCACCAGGCTCTCTCGCCGTTACGGCATCATGGATCCCTATTTCGGGTTCGAAGCGCTCATGGGCTGGTCAAAGGGCGGGGCCATTTTCACGATCGACGACAACTCGGCGGGTCAGATCAACGACCAGCCTCCCATCATCGGGTCCATCGATTTCGGCATCGAGCTGGTGCCGTGGGATATCCCGTCGGAGTTCAGGAAATTCGTCATCGGAATCGGAGCGCGTGCCAGCTACCACTCGGAGGGCAGGGAGGCGACTCCCCTGTTCGATGCCCTGGGAACCTCGGATTACTTCAATAATCAAGAGTACGTGGATTTCAACGGCAACGATGAAAACGACGGGGGCGAGGAAGAGGTGGCACTCAGGAGCTGGACGGGGATGACCGACGTGGAGAACTACGCCACATTCCTCGGGAGGATCTACTTCATGATCCAGCCCGCCAAGTACGTGAAATTTCGCGTGGGTATGGATCTCGGGCACGAGACCGAGCACTTCATCACCAAGACAGATCAGTGCCCGGCGGATAAGGTGCAGGCCGGCGGCACGTGCATCATCTACAACTGGGGGCATCGCCCGGAGCTTGACAGGCCCGGCAGCCGATTCCGGGCGGAAGAGACCCTCCTCTTCTCTCTGTTCATCGACGCAACTGCGCAGTTCTGATTGACTCCACTGACCATAACCATCACCTACGACAACTACGGCTCCGTCCCGGGTCTCAAGTACGGGTGGGGCTTCTCGTGCATGGTCCGGGGGGGCTTCGGCCAGGTGCTGTTCGACACGGGATCTGACGGAACCTCCCTTGTCGACAACATGGCGATGCTCGATATTCATCACGGGGAGGTGGACGCGGTCTTCCTGTCTCACGATCACTGGGATCACGTGGACGGCATCGGCGGATTTCTCGCAGGGAGAGCCCGGGGAGTGCCGGTTCACGTCACGCCGTCCTTTTCGGACGGTCTTCGCGATCGCCTGCGGCGCGATGGTTGCAACGTGGTGGAGCATGGTCCGGCTTCGGAAGTGGAGGTCCTGCCCGGGGTGTTCTCAACAGGCGAGATGGAGGGAACGCCTCGCGAGCACTCAATGATCGTCATGACCGATGACGGCCCGGTGGTGATTGTGGGATGCTGCCACCAGGGATTGAGGAGCCTGCTACAACGCGTGCGCGATATGCGCGATGATGACATTGCTCTCCTGGTCGGCGGCTTTCACCTTTTTCGGGACGGGGATCAGGAAGTGGAGGACAACGTGAGGATGGTGATGGACATGGGCGTCAGGAAGGTCGCGCCCACCCACTGTACGGGAAGGCGCGCTATTCGGATCTTCGAGGAAGTGTACGGCGACGCCTTCATTCCGATGGGCGTCGGTGTTGTCATCGAGTGCTGAAGAAGGAGGAACCATGCCCCGAACGCTGCTTGCGTTTTCTATAATGTTGGCCATGTTCTCGGCCTTTTTGACCGTTGCAGTTGCGGATGACAAGTTGTCCCAGCCGAAATATGAAGACTATTTCACCGATGAGGCGCTCCGGGTGGACCTGATCCACACGGGCACCCGAGGGCAGGAGTTCTTCGGTATCGAAGAGATCGTCGCCGAACCTGTGTGGCCGGGCACCCGCGTATACCTGGTGGATAACACCGGATTCGGCAAGTACAGGTTCCGGGTGTTGGATCAGGCCACTGGAAGGGAGATCTTCAGCCAGGGTTACTGCACCCTCTTTGGCGAATGGCTCACAACATCGACGGCGAAGAAATCGTGGCGTTCCATGACAGAGCCGATTCGCATGCCGTTCCCCAAGGCCCCCGTCACCCTGGTGATGGAGGTGCGCAACGACAAGACCGGCAAGTTCAGGGAGATCCAGAAACTACAGATCGATACCACCGCATACGACATCAGGCGCGGCAGGGCGTTTCCCTTCGATGTGCTCGATCTTCACAAGAGCGAGAGGAGCCCCGCCACCGCACTCGATGTCGTCATCGTGCCGGATGGGTACACGGTGGAGGACGAGGAGAAGCTCGAGGCCGACGCGCGGCGCTTTGCCGCCGTGCTGGTGAATCACTCGCCCTTCGACAGGCACAAGGACAAGATATCGGTCCGCCTGGTCAAGGCGTTTTCCCGCCAGTCCGGTCCCGACGAGCCGAGGAAGGGCCTGTTCAACGACACGATCGTCGGCACCTCTTTCGACACGTTTAATTCGGCTCGATATTTGACGACCGATAACATGAAGAGGTTGCGTGAGGTCGCGTCCAATGCGCCCTACGACGCGATCTTCGTAATGGTCAACTCGTACCGTTACGGGGGCGGCGGTATCTTCAACTCGTACTCGATCTTCACGTCAGACTCGGAGTACTCCGAGTACGTGATGGTGCACGAGTTTGGTCACGGCTTCGGGGCGCTGGCGGATGAGTACTACAGCTCATCCACCGGGTACGAAGAGGACGAGTTCTACGCAAAGGGAGCCGAGCCCTGGGAACCCAATATCACCGCGCAAACGAAACGCGACAAGATCAAGTGGAAACATCTCATCAAACCGGACACCCCGATCCCTACCCCGGATGAGGACAAATACGATGATGCCGTGGGGCTTTTCCTGGGTGGCGGGTACAAGGCCAGGGGGCTATACCGCCCGACCCGGGATTCCAAGATGCACCACAAGGGGCTGCTTCCCTTCGGTCCGGTCAACGAGGAAGCGATAGAGAACATGATTCATTACTTCACCGATTCGGAGGTGATGCGATGACGCGCGTGTTGGAATATATGGGTAATGTCGTGACAGCGACGTTTCTGCTGGCTGTTGCCGGTTGCGGTGGAACGCCTGCTGATGTTCGAGGCGCCGATGACGCGGTTTCGGATATTTCCGGCGAGGCTTCTTCCATCGATGGTGTCGAGATCATCGAACCGACAGTTCTTTCTCCCCGATCCGCAGAGGCGGCGGCGGTTCTGAACGCTCGGGGCGATGCTGTTTTCGTGGACGGGAAGATCGTTTTTCGGGGGGCGTCGGCGGGTCTGGTGATCAGTGAGATGTCAAAAGACGGCGCAAAGCTGCTGGAGCGATCCGTGGTGTATCTCCCGGACGCGGCCAGCGACGTGGTGGTGGCCGGGGGGATAGCCTACGTCGCCTGCGGGCCTCGGGGGGTGGTGGTGATCGACGTCGTCGACCCGGCCGCGCCAAGAGTTGTCTCGGCGATCAAGACCAGGGGAGCTGCGTTGAGGCTCGATCTTCAGGGAGACAGGCTCCTGGTCGCGGACGGCTCCACGGGGTTGCTCCTGATCGATGTGACCGACGCCGCTACCCCTGTTCCGATGGCTGCCTGGAAGTCCAGGGGATATGTGCGCCACGCCATTCTCCGGGGGGATACGGTCTACGTTGCCGAGGGCCTTTTCGGAGTAACGCGATTGCGGATCGCCGGCGACGGGTTCGAGATGGTCTGGCGGTACGATACGGGCGGACAGGCTCGCGCAGTGTCTCTCGCGGGGCAGAAGTTACTGGTGGCGAACGGGCCCTCCGGTGTCGTCATGCTTGATGTATCGGGGCAGGGGGATCCGGTCGAGGAGGGTAGAATGTCCCTCGACGACATGGCCAGAGATGTTCTCAAGCAGCCCGATTCTGGGTTCGGGTTCGTGGCTGCGGGGGATGATGGGATCATCGTTGTCGACGTTTCCAACCTTGAGAAAATGGTCAAGGCCGGCGAGTTCGTTCCCAGGAGACCGACCAACCGCATTCGCGCAGGGGAGGGCGATCTCCTCTATGTCGGCAACGACGCGGACGGATTGCTCATCCTGGACGTCTCCACGCCGGCCAAGCCCCTGCGTGTCTTCCCACCGAAATGACCCACCGAAATGACTCTGGCACCCTTGGTGCGGAGTCGATTTCGCTTCCGGTGACTAATCTGGTATCTATATATTCCTTAATATGAGGCTCTATACGTGACTACCATCAGATTAAAGGCAGCGGCTCTGGTTTACGGCCTTCTGGCCGCGGCAGCCGTCGCGTGGGGTGTTTTCAAGGGCGATCCCAATATCTTTCACCACCCGGGCGGTCTCATGGGAGATCATCCCATGTTGATAGTGCTCGGGGGCGCGGCCGGCGTTGCCTTCGGTCTGGGGATGGCGCGGCTCACCAGTTTTACCGTGTACCGTTTTCGCTGGGCCAGGGGGCTCCACATCGAGTTTCGTGGGCTCTTCGGCCCGTTGCGCAACATGGATATCCTGGCCTTCGCGGCCTTCTCGGCAATAGCCGAGGAGATGTTCTTTCGCGGCGCCTTGCAATCGCAGCTCGGGATTGTGCCGGCGAGCCTGATCTTCGGTGTGTTGCACATCGCGCCCTCAAAGAAGTTCATCCCGTGGCCGTTCCAGGCGCTCGGAATGGGCTTCGCATTCGGGCTGCTCTTCTGGATGTCGGGAAACCTCGCCGCACCCATTTTGGCGCACTTCACCATCAACTATCAAAACCTTCATTTTATCAATAGTTACGATCCGTCGCTCCAGCTCCCCCGTTCGTTCGCCAGCGGGCTGGACTCGAATCGTCGGTAGAATTGGCAGGGATGGGGCCAATGAGAAAGGAGCAAGAGATGAACCGGGAGGAAAAACGATCGTTTTTGTTTACGACGGCAATGCTCGTGCTCACCGCGTCGCTCGCGGTCATGTGCGGGGAAAACGAAAAGGACCAGGACGCCGTCGACGCGGGCACCGATAGCGGGACGGACGCGGGTTCAGATGTCCCGTTTACCTGTGATGTGGGAACCAGGGACGGACTTGCGGGAAACACTGACGGGCTGTCCGCATCGAGCGGCATCACGTACAGCGTTCGCACACCCGCCGACTACGATCCCACAGTCGGTTATCCACTCATCATGGTCTACGCCCCGGCGGGCGGCACGGAGATTACCACCGAGACGTTCACCGGGCTGACCCCCGGCGCAATCGCGGGAGGATTCATCATCGCCTACGCTGATCATCACTCTCCTAGCTCCCTGGAGAACATCGAGCGCCTCGCCCTTATACCGGCGGAGATCGCCGCTAGCTGGTGCGTCGACACGGAGAGGATCTACGTCACCGGGCACTCGGACGGCGGGAGCACGACAACGATCGTTACGATGAACGAGGATATGATGGAGTACCGGCCCGCTGCAATCGCTCCGAGCGCAGCCGGGGTGAACGAGGCTTACTTCACGGGCTTCGGAGCCTGTCCCACGCCAATTCCCGTGATGATAATGCACAGCTCCAACGATACGCTTTTTGTAGATTTAGGTCTGGACGCGCGGGACTACTGGGTCGACTGCAACGGTTGCGACACAACCCCGGCGCAGACCCTTCCGGACGGTTGTTTACAATATACCGGCTGTGTTGATGACGTGGAGGTGTTGTATTGCGAGGGCACCGGAAGCCACGGAACCTGGCCCCCTCTGAACGACTCCGTGATCGACTTTTTCTCCCTCTACTAGCCTACCCGTCGTCGAACATGAAACTTCCCGGATCGATGGCTTCGGGCTTTGCCCCGGGTGCGCGCAGCAGGTACGGCTCCGCGTTGAAGACGCCGCACATACGGTGGTTCCTGTAAAACCCCCAGCGGAAATACACCCGATCGTTGTAAGAGAGGATCGCCTTGGGCGGAGGGCGAAAAGGTGACGACCGGAAGATCGAGTCTACCGCCGCGGCGTCGAAGACCGAGTTTCCCGAGGTCTTGATCACGTGGATGTCGTTGACCACGCCGGTGGCAAGGATTTCGAATTCCATCTTGGTCATGAGGTTGAAGTCGTTGAGAGGATCGCTCGGATCCAGGCTCGATAGAGATCCGAGGAAGCTGTGCGCGAACAGGGAATGGATCCTCCTGTGAGCCACCTCGATGTAGTTGTGAAATATTTTGGCCTTCTTGCCCAGCGGAACCTGTTCCCCGTCGGAGACCCATGATCTATTGTTGGCCAGAGCACGCTTGACCTTGCCCGTGAGGCTCCCCATGCGAAGGGCGCCTCGTCGTTTTTCCATACTGTGCTTCTGGTGAACCTGCCTCGCCTGCGCGGCGGTCTCTTCGAAGATTCGCTCGAAGGAACCCCAGCTCAATTCGGTCTTGATGTTTTCCGGCACGGGCTGTGGGGGCTCCGGAGCCGTGGCCAGAGGTTCGGGGGAGATGGGGGCCTCGGGTACTCCAGCCGGATCCGGCGGCATGGTAATCGGTGGTTGAACAGGTTTTACAGCTGGTTGCGGGCGGGCGATTTGCTGGGGCTCGGCCGGTATTTTCTCTTCTATCTCAGGAGTGGGGTCGGGTTCTTTTTCCTGCGGCTCGTCCTGCGCCAGCATTATCTCGATCTCGTTGGCAGGTTCGGGGACGTCGGGAAGGAGCCTCGCCACGAGAAACACCACGGCCACATAGTTGATCAGCAGCGAGACCAGGAGCGCCGCGAGCAGGCCCTTTGCGGCGTTTCGGTCTTCTTCCTGTCGCCGATAATCCATGCAGGTGAATATACACTACTTTGTCTGGTACAACTCGTTTTCGAAGTGATATTTGAGCCTGGAGGGGGAATCCCAGGGAAGGACCATCAGGTTTCCGCCCTCGTCCGGGACGTTGCCCTCGATGGAGTCAGCGTCCACGCCCGCGACTTTCCCCGGCGTTATCTCGATGGCTTTCAGCTTCCCGCGCCCCTTGACGAACCGATACTTGTTTTCGATGTTGACACTTCCGTCGGACACCAGGGTCAGCGCACCGAAGATTTTCTGGAAGGACATGTCGTTCCTGACCCTGTAGACCTCCACCCACTCCCTCACCGTCACGCCGACCTCTTCGCGAAAGCGGAAGATCAACTCCGCCTTCCTGTTGCCCAGGAGATCTCTGGCCTTGATGTCGAGCACCTGATCGCCGTCCTTGACGGGCAACTTGGCGTAAATGTAGGCGTTCGGTCCGCCGATAGCGTCCCCCTGGGCGACGGCGTACCGATCGATCACCATGATCTTTTCCTTCTTCTTGTTGCCGGCGATGTTCGCCATTATCGTGAACTTGGGCTCCTGGTCGGAGGAAAGATCCATCTCATCCCTGAACGACCCGAGTCCGGCGTCGACATCTCCCCGGATCAGTCGGGGCATCTGAGAGGGGTCCTTGATGGCGGCGAGCGGCGCAGTGGCGAGGATCGATTTTCTGGACATGTGTGCCGCCATGTCTCCGTCGATGGCGTACAGGCCGGCTCTGACTCCCGTGCGGCTCTTTTTGCCCTTCGGAAGCGCAGACCACGGGATGGACACCTCGACCTCGTATGACCGCTCATCCCCCCTGACCGCTCCCGTCGCCCCGTGCACCTTGCCTCCCGCTCTCCTGGCGCCGGGCTTCATGGTTCGGATCTCCACGGGTCCCTTGTACCTGCTGGGATCGGCGAACACTCCTATGCCGAGAACGCTGAATTTGCCGCCGGTCTTCGGGACGGCGAACCAGATCTCCACGTGGTCCTCGTCCGCGTAGAATTTTTTTGTGCGCACAAAGCGCTGATCCTTGATCTTGAACGCCAAAAAGAGGTTCTTCGCGTTGTTGGCGACGGCGAACTCCAGGCTGATATCGTCCTCCCCCTCCCAGGTTCCGTCTCCGCCCATCCGGTCCCCGTCGTCGAGGGGCGTGAACGGGATGAGTTCCTCGCCCTGTGCCGTTGCCCACTCCTCGAGGTTCCCATCGATGCGCGGAGCGTCGCTCCCTGTGAAGAAGCTGTCGATCTCGAACTGAGCGGCGGCGGGGCCGGCGATCAATGTAAGGATCGTTATCAGGGCGGCTGTCGTGACCGATCTCATTTTTTTCCTCCTTGACGAAGGGTGGAGCTTCAATCTCTATGACTCCGAGCTTCTATCGACGATTCAAAACAATAATACAAGATCCGTCACCTCGATGCCAAAGCTCCCCTTTGGAATAACCCGAAATATATTCCGTCGAAACAGCGTTGCCATATTGAAAGGCCATGATGCTCCAGCGTTTCCTGATACCGTCAATCGTCCTTGCGGCGCTCGCCTGCGCGCCGGAGCCGGCGTCCTTGGCGTTGCCCCTGGATACTAATCCCCTGGAACTAGTTTCCATTACCTCCAGGGTGGAAGTGACAGTCACTTCCCTCGGGCTGGACGGCTATATTTCGACTTACGACACCCCGGTGGTCCTTGGATACCGCGTCCGGAACAATGGCCCGGCCGTCACGCTCTTTTTCGAGTTGTACGAGTGGTCCCCGGATTCCATGCCGATGGCCTGGCCCGGCGACATCATGGAAAGATGCGGTTTGTCTCCACTGGAGGTGACGGTCGGGGACGGTCTCACACTAGATTCCAGATGGATCATTCCAACAGCCCAACAGGGCTGGTCATACAATTCGACGGTTGACGGTGCGGGGGTGTTCCTGCTGGCCAGGGATTCGGGAGGGGTCCTGGTGGCCGCGACAAAGATCCCGGAGCCGAGGACGGGCGGCAAACCCATCGCGGTGATCGCCTCCAGCGCGGAGGATGCTCTTGTCGTGCAAAACGAGATCCAGAGAGCTCATGTCGCGGATGCCGTCGGCCTCGATGTGATCATGCTGTCCGGAGATCCGCCGGAGACCTGGTACGAGTACGAATCGGCGAGGACCGTTGTCCTTGCTCGACCGTGGTCAAGCCTCGGCACAAGAGCCCGCAAGGCCATTGTCAGGTGGGTCACATTCGGTGGTCGCCTCGTTCTCTTGCCGCCCCTGTGCACGGACTGGAGGGACAGCCCCTTTGGTGAGGCATTTGGAGAAGGTGTTATCCAGCGGCGATACGGCGCCGGACAGGTGTTCGTGGCCGTCGAGGAGATGGCCGAGGGAGGCGTGGCGATTCCGGGCTCCCGGTTCAGGGGGATCCTTCCCCATATCACCGACTACCCGCAAGAATATCACGCTCAACCCAGCCTCAAGAAAAACTACGTCTTGCCGGACATATGGCTTCTGGCGGCGTTCATCGGCCTGGTGGTGATCCTGATCGGGCCGGTGACCCACATCGTGCTGTCCCGTCTGGGTCGAAGGGAGCTGGCGTGGATCGCGGTGCCTGCGCTGAGCATCTTGCTGGCCGTGGGGATGTACTGGCTGGCCAGTGCGGTGAAGGGAGAGCACAACGCTTTGGAGGTTCACCATGTGATGACCATGTTCGATAATTCGCAAGAGGCGTTTGTCTCCACGGGTACGAGAACGTTGTCGGCTCAAAAAGGGGTGAGGGAACTCTCCGTTTCCGCCCTGTCACCGCGACCGGCCATGTCGAATCTCTTGTTCATGAACTATCGCCTCACGGGGAAGGTGCCCACCCCCACTGTTTTCATAGAGAGAGACGCGATCGTGGCCTCCGGGCTGCACATGCAGCGCTGGAGCAACGTGGATTTCTCATTCATCTCGGTGGGCGAGCAGGTCCCCCTGGAGGTGAAATGGGTCGGCGATGACAGCCTGGTCATTACCAACACGGGAGCCCACGAGATCGAGGACATTCATGTCAATCTCCTTCCGGACAGATGGCAAGTCCTCGAAAAACCATTGGCGCCCGGTGGTCGCGTCCGGATCGACAACTTGAGCAGGGGTTCAACTGCCTACGACCTCTTCGCGGATCTGGACGATCTGGGGCTGGGATACTCCGTGGAAGCAAATGAGCTGAGCGGACTGATCTACGGCGTCTCGAACAACAGAGCGGACGGGGTGGCGATCGTCGCCGACTGCAAGGTCGGCGGTCTCCCGCAAATCGTCATGAGCCCGGCGCCCGACAATGTCGAGACGAGGACGACCTGCGTCTGGGTAAAGAGTCTGCAAGACTTGAGTGGGGGAAACCGATGACCGGGTTCGGCGCAGGTGAGAGTGTCGTCACTGTTGAAAAGCTGAGCGTGGTCTTCGGGCGGTTCCGGGCCCTTTCCGACGTCACATTTTCCCTGCCGAAGGGAACAGTGGTCGGGTTGGTGGGGCCGAACGGCGCCGGTAAGACCACTCTCATGCGCGTGCTGGCAACCCTTCTTGTGCCCGCGTCGGGGAGCGCGGCGGTGGGCGGCTGTGATGTGGTGAAGATGGCGGGGCAGGTCAGGGGGGAAATCGGGTACCTTCCGGATTTCGGCGGAATCTACCAGGATATGCGAGCCCGGGAGTACCTGTCTTTCTTTGCGGCGGCTTACGGTCTTCGCCCCGTGGAGATCGGCGAATACATCGAACGGGTGCTCGCTCTGGTGGGCCTGACCGACCGGATCGACGATTTCGTCGAGAACCTGTCCCTGGGGATGCGCCTCAAGCTGGCCTTTGCCAGGACGCTGGCGGGAGATCCGAGCCTGCTCATCCTGGACGAGCCCCTCGCGGGCCTGGACCACGTGGCGCGGGGAGACATGCTCGATCTCCTGTCGGATATGAGGTCGAGGGGCAAGACGATCATCATCTCGTCCCACCTGCTGTCGGATCTCGAGAAGGTGTGCGACCGGATTCTCTTCCTGGACGGGGGCGCGCTGGTTCGCGAGCCGGTCCGCGAGGGGGAGACGGTGCTCTATGAGCTGGAGACCGCCGATCCCCCGGAGAATCTCCTGGAAATCCTCGAGACCGTGAACGGAGTATTGAGCGTGGAGACACAGGCCGGGGCTGGGCGGCTCCATCGTCTGGAGCTCTCGTCGGGTGATGAGATATCGCCGGTTTTGAGGGCGTTGCTGGACAGGGGTCTCGACGTGGTCATGTGGCGGCCGGTGAAGGAGGGGCTGGAGGAGAGGTTTCGCCGCGCACTGAAGGAGGATGAGTCATGATTGGAGCCGGGCTGTGGCGCAACCCGATCCTGTCCCGGGAGATCGATCACCGGATGCGGGACAACCGCACCTATTTCATTCCGGTGGTGTACATCTCGCTGCTCGGTCTGGTGACCCTGGGTATCTATCTGACCATGGGTACGTTGGCGGCCGGTGGGCCGAGCAACTTCATCCAGGGATGGGAGATAGGCCAGTTCATCTTCAAGGCGGTGACGTTCACCCAGATGGGGCTCATTCTGATGTTGGTTCCGTCCGTGAGCGCGGGGGCGATAACCTCCGAGCGGGACAAGGGGACCCTTGTGCCCCTGCTGGTCACCCCCATGAAGAGAAGCCGTATCACCATCGGCAAGCTGTTGGCTCCCGTGCTGTACGTGTTGTTGTTGTTGAGCACGTCACTTCCATTCGCCGCCCTGAGCTTCGGTTTCGGTGGCACCGACCTGAAAATGCTGGCCGTCGCCTACGGTTGCATGGTGTCCACGACCCTGTACGTCGCCTCCCTCGGTCTGCTGGTCTCCACGGTGATGAAACGTACTGTCCCCGCTGTCCTTCTGGCCTACGGGCTCGTCGCGGCCCTCGACATCGGCTCGGTAATTGCAGAAGTGATCGTCCACGTCGCCTTCAAGGACCTGGACGCCATCTTTTTCCTATACCTCAACCCCTTTGCGCCGCTCGTCTTCGCCGGCGAAGAATATCTGGCAAACGAAGTGAGCGCCCACTGGTGGATAACTCCCGTCATCCAGATGATACTGGGAGCATTCTTCCTCTTCATCGCCCATCTGCGAATACGGAACATGCGATCGTAACCCGGCGAGGGCGGTTGCCAGAATATTGCGGTCGAGGTATTCTCTCGCGTCACGGTGCAAGGATACTAAATCGCAACTATGCTCAAGCTGCTCAAACCGATTTTCACCGTTCGATTCATGAAATTCTGCACGGTTGGCGCCTCCGGAGTTGTGGTCAACCTGGGTTGTCTGGCTCTGTTTACGGGCCTGTTCGGCGTTCAGGCAAACCTGGCGGCGGCTCTTGCCATCGAGGTGTCGATAAACACCAACTTTCTCATCAACGAGCTGTGGACCTTCCGCGATCGGAGCGCAGGGAAGAGCGGATTCCTCAAGAGGCTGGTCCGTTTTCACCTGGTATCGCTGGTGGGCGCGGCCATCCAGTGGGTCGTCTTTGTAGGTATGAATTCGGTCATTGCCGCGGCTTGCGGACAGGATGTATCCCTCGTTGCAGCAGTGACG